>JAIEHQ010000053.1 GCA_029065825.1 Alistipes sp. | reverse complement strand
TCCGCCGGCCGTGCCTTCGGAGAACGAGGTCACTTCGTAGCGCCACCCCTTCGTCTCGATGTATTTGGTGTACATGCGCATCAGGTCGCCGGCGAAGAGGGCCGCCTCGTCGCCGCCCGTACCGCCGCGAATCTCGACGATGGCGTTCTTCGCATCCTGCGGATCCTTGGGGATGAGCAGCAGCTTGATCTCCTCCTCCAGCCCCTCGATCGCCGGTTCGAGCGCGGCGATCTCCTCGCGGGCCATCTCGCGCATCTCCTCGTCCTTGTCGTTGGCCAGCACGTCCTTGGCCTCGGCCAGGTTGGCGATGGCGGTGCGGTAGCGCTCCGACGAGGCGATGATCGGTTCCAGCTCCTTGTACTCCTTGTTGAGCTGCACGAACTGCTTCACGTCGGCGATCACTTCGGGATCGGTCAGTTTCTGGCCGATCTCCTCGTATTTGAGTTTCAGGCCGTCGAGTCGGATAAGTATCGAATTGTCTGCCATAAAGTCTTGCGTTTGGGGACAAAGATAGACAAAAGCCCTCAACAATCGAAATCGAAGCGGAAATAAATGACCCCCGCCCCGCCCGCGGCCGCCGCAACGACAGGAGCGGGGAGTTCCGGCAACCCGGAATTCCCCGCTCCCGCCCGACTTTCCGGCTGCGGAGGCTAACCGCAATAGAAGTATTTGCGCACCAGCTCCATGATCTTCGCGTCGTCATCGCCCAATTCCCGCCGCAGATCGGCATCGGCGAAAGACTCCAGCTTGCCGATCAGGCCGTCGATCAGGCGCGGAGAGAAGACCCCGTGCGCCTCATAGACGGCACGCTGCTCGGCCAGGCGCGCGGCCGACTCCTCGCACGAGGCGGGCAGCTGGCTCAGGCGCTCCAGCACCTCCCGGTGCTTCTCGTCGAAGATATTCACGCCGACATACCGGTCGCGCGCATACTGCACACCGTTCTCCATCTCGAAACCGTGGCGGGCGGCGACGGCCAGCCCGGCCAGCAGCAGATAGATATCGGCCGAACCGTCCGGGCAGCGGAACTCGACGGTCTGCTTGAGACTCACGTCCAAATCGGCCGGCCGCTCGAGCGGATTGGCATCGCAGATCATGCGGTTGGCTCCGGCGCTCCAGCCCAGCGGCACCCGCACCAGCACCGAACGGTTGCGGTCGCCCCAGCAAATGTTGGTCGGAGCCTCCTGATGGGGCACCAGACGGAAATAGGAGGTCGGATTGGTGTTGCCGAAGGCGGTCAGCGAAGGAGCGAGACTCAGGTAGCCGGCGATGGCCTTGAGCGCATGTTCCGAGAGGGAGCCGTCGCTCTCGACGGTGGCGCTGCGCCCCTCCTTCATCAGGCGGGTGTGCACATGCAGGCCGCTGCCCGCCTTGCCGACGGTGATCTTCGGCGCGAAGGTGACATCGACACCGTAGCGGTAGCCCAGCGTGCGGATGATCCATTTGGCCACCATCAGCTGGTCGGCCGCCGACTCCAGGTCGGTGGGCAGGAACTCGATCTCGTTCTGTTCGTAGTTCAGCCCCTCTTTGGCGAAGTTGCCCACCTCCGAATGGCCGTACTTGATCTGTCCGCCCGCCTCGGCTATGTACTTCATAGCCATCGTGCGGAACTCGGCCCCTTTGTTGAAGGGGGTCGATTCGTGGTAGCCGCGCTGGTCGTCGGCCTGGAACAGCTCCTCCTCGGGAGCGACCACGTAGAACTCCAGCTCGCCCATGACATCGAGATCCAGCCCCGTCGCCTCACGGAGCGCCTTGCGCGCCTTGCGCAGCGTGTATTCGGGCGACATCTCCAGCGGAGTCCCCTCCTTGGTGTAGTAGCTGCACAGAATATCGACGGCCGGGATCTCGCTGAAAGGATTCAGGAAAGCGGTTCTGTAGCGGGGCACGACATAGAGGTCGCTCGCTCCCGCCTCGATATAGGGGAAGAGGCTCGAACCGTCCACACGTTCGCCGCAGGTCAGGATGCTCTCCAGGTAGGCCTCGTCGTTGATGACGAAATTCAGCGTTTTCAGACGGCCGTCGGCCCCCGGGTAACGGAGATTGACCATCTCGATGCCGTTCTCCGCGATATAGCGGATCAGGTCGGCCTTGGTAAATTCGCGCTGCGGTTTTCCCAGAAAACGCACCAGCGGGTTGGGATTGAGATTCGTATTCATGATATTTCGTGTAACGATGATGATTTTCGTTTCCGCCCTCGGCGGCTCCCTACAAAGATAGCGAAAATTCGCAAACCGCGCACCCGAAGCCGAAAAATCCCGCATGCGAACCGAGCCGCCGCCGGGCAGGCGGCGGGAAAATCCGGCCCGGCGGAGCGGCAGCCGCACAATTCGCCGCCCCTTTTTCGCGTTATTAGGGTGCGTGCGGCCCCGGCCGATTGGAAAATCGGCGGGGAAATCCTATCTTTGCCGCACTTACATACAAATCATATCGCAAAAAAATGAAAGTAGAGAACAACAAAATGGTCGCGGTCGATTACAAGCTGACCGTCGATGGCGCAATCGCAGACCAGTCCCAGCCGGGCGCTCCCCTGGAGTTCATCTTCGGCACCGGCATGCTCCTCCCCAAATTCGAGGAGGCGATCCTGGGCAAGGAGCCGGGCGAGAAGGTGGCCTTCACGCTCGAACCGAAGGACGGCTACGGCGAGATCGTCGCCGAGGCGATCGTCGATCTGCCCAAAAACATATTCATGGTCGATGGCAAACTGGCCGAGGACATCCTCTTCGTCGGCTCGCAGGTGCCGATGAGCGACGCGCAGGGCAACCGCATGCTCGGCATCATCAAGGAGGTGGGCGACGAGACCGTGAAGATGGACTTCAACCACCCGATGGCCGGCAAGACCCTCAACTTCGAGGTCGAGGTGGTTTCGGTGCGCGACGTAACGCCCGAAGACCTCCAGCCCAAAGGCGGATGCGGTTGCGGCTGCGACGGAGGTTGCGAGGGCGGCTGCGAGGATCACGGACACGACTGCGGCTGCGGCGACGGCTGCTGCCACTAACCGTCTCCGGCAAGGTATCTTCAACGAGTGGAAAGCCCCGGTTTTCCACTCGTTTTTTACACCGACACGAAACCCATGCACCTGTCGATCCGCCAATACCTCGAAACGATGGACGACCCCGAGGGGCTGACCCGCACGCTGGGTCCCTTCGGGGTGTGCCGCCTGCCCGACGGCTCGCCCGCCCGCTGGGTGGGCAACAGCGCGGTCGTCTTCAAGATAAGCTGCGGAGGCAAGTTCCGCATGCTCAAGTGCTACACCCGTCCGATGCGGCGGCTGGAGGCCATCTACGGCGAACGGTTCCTCCCGGAGGAGATCTACCTCTGGCAGCCCGACGGGAACGGGGTCTGGGGCGATGCCGTGATCGACGACTGGATCGAGGGCGCCACCCTCCGCGAGGAGCTGCTCCGGGCCGTCCGCAGCGGCGACACGGAGCGGCTCGCGCAGCTGGCCGCCGCCTTCGACCGCATGGCCCTCGGCATGCTCCGCAGCCCGACGGCCCACGGCGACCTGAAGCCCGAAAACATCCTGGTCGGTCCCGAGGGCGCACTCCGCCCGATCGACTTCGACTGCGCCTTTCTGCCCGCCTTCGCCGGCGAGCGCAGCCCCGAGCTGGGGACGGCCGCCTACCAGCATCCGGCCCGCACGCCGGAGGACTTCGATGCGGCGATCGACGACTACTCGATCGCTCTGATCTCCACCACGCTTCATGCCCTGGCCCTGAATCCCGGCCTGCTCGCCCTGGGCGATACGGAGGAGGGGGTGCTGCTCGTGCCGCGCACCCTGCTCGGGGGACGGTCGGAAGCCTATGCCGAGACGCTCGCCCTGTTCGAACGGGCGGGCGATGCCGTGCGCTACCGCATCGCCCGGCTGCTGCGTTCGCCCCTGCTGCGGCTGCCGACGCTCCGCCGCCTGCTGGAATATGCCGTCGAGGGGCCTTCGGGGCAGGCCGACCGCAGCGAACTCTTCGTGCGCGACGGGCTGTGGGGCTTCCGCACGGCCGCCGGGGAGACGATTCCGCCCCTTTACGACGCGGCCTTCGACTTCACGGAGGGGCTGGCCGCCGTCCGCACGGGACGCTGCTGGCATTTCATCGACGGCGGCGGCCGAGTCGCCATCGACTGCGCGCACTGCACGGCCGTGAAGCCCTTCGCCGGCGGACGGGCCGTCGTGGTGCACGGAGGGGAGCGCCGCACGATCGACCGCCGGGGGCGGGAAGCGCTTTGGATATTTGAGGGCAAATGACTACATTTGCCTCATATTTCGGAACGAACATGACGGAATACAGAAAACTTACCCAGGAAGAGATCGCCCGCCTCGAAGCCGCCGGCAACACCGCCCAGGCATGGGAGCGGGTGGAGGTCGCCCCCGGATTCCGTCCGGAGGAGATCCGCGACAGCCGCTTCGAAGGCGACGTGCGGATCGGACGGGGCGCACAAATCCGCCGTGCGACAGTAAGCAACTACCGGATCTGCGACGAAGCCGTCGTTTCGGATGTCTGCCGCCTCGAATGCCGGCACGAGTCGTCGTTCGGCAACGGAGTGCGCGTGGCCGCGATCAACGAGTGCGGCGGACGCGCGCTGCCCCTCTGCAACGAGCTGTCGGCCCAGGCGGCCTACCTGCTGGCCCTCTGCCGCCACCGCCCCGCAGCGATCGCCGCGCTGGAGCGGATCATCGACCGTCGCGCCGAGACCCGGCGCGACCGGATGGGTACGGTCGGGAAGCGGGCCCGCGTGGTGGGCGCCCGCTTCATCCGGGAGGTCCATATCGCTGAGGATGCCGTCGTCGAAGGAGCCTCGCGGCTCGAGAACGGCACCGTCCTCAGCGGCGCGTTCATCGGCATCGACGTAACGGCGCGCGACTTCATCGCGGCCGAAGGGGCGCATATCGACGGAGGTGTCTCGCTCGAACGCTGCTTCGCGGGCGAGTGCTGCACGCTCGACCGGAACTTCACGGCGGTCGATACGCTTCTGTTCGCCAACTGCCACTGCGAGAACGGCGAGGCGGTCTCCGTCTTCGCCGGCCCCTACACCGTCTCGCACCACAAATCCTCGCTGCTCATCGCCGGCATGTTCTCCTTTTTCAACGCGGGAAGCGGAGCCAACCAGAGCAACCACCTCTTCAAGAGCGGCGCGGTCCACCAGTCGATCCACCTGCGGGGCTGCAAATTCGGCAGCAGCGCCTACGTCATGGCACCGGCCGTCGAAGGACCCTTCACGCTGGTGCTGGGGCGGCACACGCACCACCACGACACCACCGCCTTCCCCTTCTCCTACCTGGTCGAGCAGGAGGGGCGCTCCAGCCTGATGCCGGGGGCCAACCTGACCAGCTACGGCACCGTCCGCGACACGGCCAAGTGGCCCGAGCGGGACCGCCGCACGCTGCGCCGCGACCGGATCAATTTCGAAGTGCACAACCCCTACCTCGCGGGCGGCATGATCGACGCGGTAAACACGCTCAACACCCTCGAAGAGGCTCGGCCCGACGCCGAAAGCTACGTGCACAACCACGCCACGATCAAATCCGTACAGCTCCGGCGGGGACTCAAACTATACAACCGGGCCATCGTCGCCTCGCTCGGGGCGATGCTCGGCGGGGCCGAGGCGGGCGACCGCGACGGCTCGGGCCGCTGGAGCGACCTGGCCGGCCAGTACGTCCCGCGCCGCGAGGTGCGCCGCCTGCTCGACGACATCGAGGCGGGACGGCTCGCCACGCTCCGGCAGATCGAGGAGCGGCTCGACCTGCTGGCGGCCGACTACCCCCGCTACGCCCGCAACTGGGCCGAAGGTGTGCTCGCCCAGCTGCTGGGCCACGCCCCCTCGCCCGAAGAGATCGCCGAAGCGATCGCAGCCGGGCGGAACGCCAGCGAGGCGCTGGCTAAAAGCGCCGACGACGACCGGGCGCGCGACTGCTCCTCCGCAATGGCGGTCGGCTACGGAACGGAAGCCGACACCGATGAGGAGAAAAACGAAGATTACCGCAACGTAAGAGGCCTGAAATAATGTACGCGCAAAGCATCACGCGGGCGCACCGCACCGCCTTCATCCTGGCCATCGACCAATCGGGTTCGATGGCCCAGCGGATCCGTTTCGGCGGAATCGAGACGACCAAGGCCGAGGCGGTGGCCGAAGTGGCTAACCGGCTGCTCTTCGAGCTGATCGAACGGGCCAGGCGGAGCGACGGCGTGCGCGACTACTACGACGTGGCCGTGCTGGGCTACTCGGGCGACGGGGTGGTCTCGCTGCTCGGCGACCCGCTGCCGCTGGTCTCCGTCGCACGGCTGGCCGAGCTGCCCGTGGAGCGCCGCGTGCGGCTGGTCGAACGGCGCATGCCCGACGGCTCGCCCGCCGTGCGCCGCATCGAGACCCCGGCCTGGATCGCCCCCAAAGCCTCCGGGGAGACTCCCATGTACGAGGCGCTGCTCCAGATCCGCGACCTGGTGCGCGGCTGGTGCGCCCATCCGGCCCACCGGGAGAGCTTCCCGCCCATGATCTTCAACATAACCGACGGCGAAGCCTCCGACTGCGAGCCGCGCGAACAGCTGGACATCTGCAACCAGATCCGCGCGACGGGCACCGCCGACGGACAGACGCTGCTGCTCAACATACACACCGCCTCCGATGCCGAGGCCCGGTCGCTGGTCTTCCCCGCCGACGGGGAGATCGACCCCGCCAACCGCTACGCCCGGCTGCTCCACGACTGTTCGAGCGTCATGCCCGACAACCTCTCGGAGGCGATCCGGCAGGTGCGGGGCGACAACGCCCTTCCGCCCTTCCGGGGGATGAGCCACAACGCCTCGATCGCCGAACTGATCGCAATCCTCAACATCGGCTCGATCAGCATCAGAATCCAATAAGGCCATGACGGTACCTACGCTATATCAGTTCTCGGAGGCGTTGCAAGCGCCCGACCTCTTCTTCCGCACGCTCGGCGACTGCCGCCCCCTGCGGGACGAAGCGGGCGAGGTGCGGCTCGTGCGCACGAGCCGCTTCGCCGAGACCGAGATCGAGTGGCGCGGAGCACGCTACCTGCTCTGCTTTCCGCTTTCGACGGCAGCCCTCGAATCGGTCGAGCGCACCGCCGCCCGGCTCGGCCGGCTTCGCACGGAGCTGCTGACCCCCTACCTCATCCTGCGCGGAGAGTTGTCGCTCGCCGGCGATCCCGCCCGGGGATGCGACCTGCTGCTGCACCGGCTGCCCGACGGGGGCCGTCCGCTCGACCGCTGCGCCGCCGAATTTCCGACCGACGTGCTGCTCGCGTCGATCGACCGCCTCGAAAAGGGACTGGCGGCCATCGGCTTCAGCCACAACAACCTCAAGCCCGAAAACACCTACGTGCACCCCTCGGGAGAGCTCGTCCCCGTGCGCTACCACTTCGCCCGCTTCGGATCGGGCGACGATGCGGAGGGCTTCGCCTCGCTGCGTCGCTACGCCGTCGAGCAGGGGGGGGGAACCGGCTCGCTGCTCTGCGACGCGGCTCCCGCCGAATACCTGACCGGCAGCCGTTTCCCTGGCCACCTCTACGTGGGCGAGATCTCCGACCAGCTGGTCCGCATCGCGGATCGGGAGGGCTACGGATTCGTCGATACGGAGAACCGCCCGGTCATAGCTCCGCAATTCCTCTGGGCCGCCGACTTCCGCGAGGGCCGCGCCGAAGTGCAGACCCCGACGGGCATGGGACTGATCGACAAACGGGGCCGCTACGTGATTCCGCCCCATTACGAGATCGTCGAGTTCAACCCCTTCACGGGCTGCTCGCGCCTACGCTCCGGCGGACTCTGGGCGTTGGCCGACTACGACGGCCGCATCGGCACCCCCTTCACGGAACGCTACATCGAAGAGAACGAATACATCGAAACCAAATAACTCAAAACCTTAACGATTATGGAACAAGTAAAATGCCTCATCATCGGCAGCGGCCCCGCGGGCTTCACGGCTGCCATCTATCTGTCGCGCGCCAACCTCTCTCCCGTCCTCTACGAGGGCATCGAGCCGGGCGGCCAGCTGACCACCACCACCCAGATCGAGAACTTCCCCGGTTTCCCGGAGGGCATCGACGGCCCGAAACTGATGGAGAACATGCGTGCCCAGGCGCAGCGCTTCGGTGCCGACCTCCGTTCGGGCATCGTCACTAAGGTCGATCTCTCCTCGCGTCCGTTCCGCGTGACGATCAACGACGAGAAGGAGATCGCCGCCGAGAGCCTGATCGTGGCCACCGGCGCTTCGGCCAAATACCTGGGTCTGCCCTCCGAGCAGAAGTTCAAGGGAATGGGTGTGAGCGCCTGCGCCACGTGCGACGGCTTCTTCTACCGCAAGAAAGACGTTGCCGTCGTCGGCGGCGGCGACACGGCCTGCGAGGAGGCCACCTACCTCGCCTCGATCTGCCGTCAGGTCTATCTGATCGTCCGCAAGCCTTTCCTGCGCGCCTCGAAAGCGATGCAGGAGCGCGTGATGAACACCCCGAACATCAAGGTGCTCTTCGAGCACAACACCGTCGAGGTGCTGGGCGACGAGTGCGGCGTGACGGGCATTACCGTCCGCGACGCACAGGGCACGGAGAGCAATATCGAACTGGCAGGCTTCTTCCTGGCCATCGGACACCACCCCAACACGGAGGTCTTCGCCGGTCAGCTGGAGCTGGATGCCGAGGGTTATATCAAGACCGTTCCGGGCAGCGCACGCACCAACGTCGAGGGTGTCTTCGCCGCAGGCGATGTCCGCGATCCCCACTTCCGTCAGGCGATCACCGCCGCCGGATCGGGTTGCACGGCAGCACTCGAGTGCGAGCGTTTCCTGCTGAAATAGCCCGCGACGCAACGAACAGGGAGGCGCTCCGGAAATTCCGGCAAGCGCTTCCCTTTCGCTTGCCGGCGGAGGGCCGCCGGCAATGAAAACGAAGAAAGCATGAGTTTCAAGGTAACCATACTGGGCTCCGCCTCGGCCAAACCGACGGCGAACCGCCACCCATCGGCCCAGATAGTCGATGTGAACGAACAATACTATCTGGTCGATGCGGGCGAAGGAGTGCAGCGGCAGATGTTCCGCTACGGCATCAACCCGCTCAAGCTGCGGGCCGTCTTCATCTCCCACCTGCACGGCGACCACCTCTTCGGACTCTTTCCGCTGATCTCCACGCTGGGACTTTACGGCCGGCGCACCCCGCTGCCTGTCTTCGGGCCGACACCGCTGGGCGAGCTGATCGACCACCACCTGCACTACTTCGATCCGCAGCTGCCCTACTCCGTGGAGTGGCATCCGGTCGATACCACCCGCCACGCCCTGCTGCTGGAGAACCGCACGCTGGAGGTCTGGAGCATCCCGCTGCGCCACCGCGTCCCCACCTCGGGCTATCTCTTCCGCGAGAAGGAGCCGCCGCTGAACGTGCGCAAGGAGAAGATCGCCGAGTACGACCTCTCGATCGCACGCATCACGGCAGCCAAAAGGGGCGAGGCGGTCACGCTCGACGACGGACGGACGATCCCCAACGCCGAACTGACCTACCGGCCCCACCGGCCCCGCTCCTACGCCTACCTCTCCGACACGAGCTGGTCGCCCAAAGCCGCGGGGCTGGCCGCAGGAGCCGATCTGCTCTACCACGAGGCCACCTACTCACACAACGAACGCCGCATCGCCCGCGAACGGGGTCACTCGACCGCCGTCGAGGCCGCCCGCATCGCCCTGAAGGCGGAGGCCCGGCGGCTTCTGATCGGTCACTACTCCTCCCGCTACAAGGACGAGTCGGTGCTGGTCGCGGAGGCCCGCACGGTGTTCCCCGAGAGTTATCCCGCCACCGAGGGCGAAACTTTCACGATCGAAAAAAGAACCCAACCATGACCAAAGCCGAAATACAACTCGTCCGCTCGCTGGCGGACAAACGAGGCCGCGACGAATCGGGGCTTTTCGTCGCCGAAGGACACAAGTTCATCGGCGAACTGGCAGCCTCTCAGCTGCGCATCCGCAAGATCTTCTGCATCGGGGATCTCTTCGCCGGACCGCACGTCGAGACGGTCTCCCCACGCGAGATGGAGCGTCTCTCGCTGCTCAAAACCCCCTCCGATTCGCTGGCGCTGGTCGAAATACCCCGCCGGCCGTTCCGTCCCGAGCGCGCCGCCCGGGAGCTGGTGCTGGCGCTCGACCGGGTGCAGAACCCCGGCAACCTGGGTACGATCATCCGGCTGGCCGACTGGTTCGGCATCCGGCAAATCGTCTGCTCGCCCCAGACGGCCGACTGCTACAACCCCAAAGTGGTGCAGGCCACGATGGGGGCGATCCTGCGGGTCGAGGTGCACTACACGGAGCTCGTCCCCTACCTGGCACAGGCCCGCGAAAAGGGCATACCGGTTTACGGCACCTTTCTGGAAGGGGAAAACCTCTACACCGCCCCGCTCTCCGACGCGGGCATCGTCCTGATGGGCAACGAAGGGCAGGGCGTGACCGCCGAGGCGGCCCGATACGTCGGCCGCAAGCTCTTCATCCCCCCCTATCCGGCCGACCGCAGCGGTTCCGAATCGCTCAATGTGGCGATCGCCACCGCCGTCGTCTGCGCCGAGTTCCGCCGCCGCACCGCCGGAGTCATCGGATAGCGGCAAGCCCCCTATCGCCCTATCGCCCTATCGCCCTATCGCCCTATCGCCCTATTCCGAAGTCGGCCTGGCGGCGGACGGCGCGGTGCCGCGCGCCCAGCCGGGTGCTCCCGGCAGAAAGGCCGAAGCCGACGAAAGGCGCTTTTCCGAAGCCCCGTCTTCCCGCCGGACCCGGCCGGCACCCGTTCCCGCCCAAAACGCAAAACACCGCCGAGGTACGGATGAATCCGCACCTCGACAGTGTGCAAACAACGCCGCCTCTCGGCAGCGCGGGGCGATCGTCCCCGACTATTTCTTGCTCTTCGGAGCCAGAATCATGTTCATCTTCTTGCCGTCGAGCTTAGGCATCGACTCGACCTTGGCCAGCTCCTCCAGATCGGTGGCGAAGCGCAGCAGCAGAATCTCTCCCTGCTCCTTGAAGACGATCGAACGTCCCCGGAAGAAGACATAGGCCTTTACCTTCGAACCCTCCTTGAGGAAGTTCTCGGCATGCTTCAACTTGAAGTTGTAGTCGTGATCGTCGGTCTGCGGACCGAAGCGGATCTCCTTGATGACCACTTTCGTCTGATTGGCCTTCAGCTCCTTCGCCTTGCGTTTCTGCTGGTAGAGGAACTTCTGGTAATCGGCGATGCGGCACACCGGGGGATCGGCCTTGGGCGAAATCTCGATCAGATCCATCTCCATCTCATCGGCGAGTTTGAGCGCCTCGCGGAGCGACAGCACGAGCGGCTGCTCGACGTTCTCGCCCACGATACGGACCTGCGAGGCCGTGATCTCGTCGTTGATGCGGTGCGGATTATCCGCTTTCTTAGGCTGGAAGCCGGGGCGCGGCATCCTGGGTTTGTTGTTATTCCCCGAGTTCATGGGTCTCGGCGGGAACGGACGTGGTGGTGTTGCTATGGCTTTGTCCTCCTAAAATATTTGGTTAAACTTAAAAAACATTACTCTTTCGGCTCCATCCGGTTGGCATCGATCTCGCGGCGCACCAGTTCGGTCATGTAGTCGCGGAAAGCCTCGAGGCTCATCTGCCCCTTGTCTCCCTCGCCCTGGGCGCGCACCGAGACGAGTCCTTCGGCCGCCTCCTTCTCGCCGACGACAAGCAGGTAGGGGATGCGCTTGAGTTCGTTGTCGCGGATCTTGCGTCCGATCTTCTCGTTGCGGTCATCGACCTGCGAGCGGATGTCGTGCTTGTTCAGGTAGGCGTTTACCTGCTCGGCGTAGTCGTTGTACTTCTCCGAGATGGGCAGCACGACCACCTGGTCGGGCGAGAGCCAGAGCGGGAACTTGCCGCCCGTGTGCTCAAGCAGCACGGCCACGAAGCGCTCCATCGAGCCGAACGGCGCGCGGTGGATCATGATCGGGCGGTGCATCTTGTCGTCGGCACCCTTGTAGGTCAGGTCGAAACGCTCCGGCAGGTTGTAATCGACCTGGATCGTACCCAGCTGCCACTTGCGGCCGATCGCATCGCGGACCATGAAGTCCAGCTTCGGACCGTAGAAGGCCGCCTCGCCGTACTCGACCACCGTATTGAGCCCCTTCTCCTTCGCAGCCTGGATGATGGCGCTCTCGGCCTTCTCCCAGTTCTCGTCCGAACCGATGTACTTCTCGCGGTTGTTGGGATCGCGCAGCGAAATCTGTGCCGTATAGTTATCGAACTTGAGGGTTTTGAAGATATAGAGCACGATGTCGATCACTTTCTCGAACTCTTCGAGCAGCTGATCGGGGCGTACGAACATGTGGGCGTCATCCTGCGTGAAGCCGCGCACGCGGGTCAGGCCGTGCAACTCGCCCGACTGCTCGTAGCGATAGACGGTGCCGAACTCGGCCAGACGCACGGGCAGCTCCTTGTAGGAGCGGGGTTTCGAGCGGTAGATCTCGCAGTGGTGCGGGCAGTTCATCGGCTTGAGCAGGTACTCCTCGCCCTCGATCGGAGTATGGATCGGCTGGAAGGAGTCCTTGCCGTACTTGGCGTAGTGTCCCGAAGTCACGTACAGCTCCTTGTTGCCGATGTGGGGCGTGATGACCTGCTGGTAGCCGTACTCTTTCTGCACGCCGCGCAGGAACTGCTCCAGGCGGTCGCGCAGCGCGGCACCCTTCGGCAGCCAGAGGGGAAGCCCCTGTCCCACGCGCTGCGAGAAGCAGAAAAGCTCCAGCTCCTTGCCCAGTTTGCGGTGGTCGCGCTTCTTGGCCTCCTCCAGCATGGCCAGATGCTCGTCGAGCAGCGACTTCTTGGGAAACGACACGCCGTAGATGCGCGTGAGCATCTTGTTCTTCTCGTTGCCGCGCCAGTAGGCTCCGGCCACCGAGGTCAGCTTCACGGCCTTGATGAATCCGGTATCGGGCAAGTGCGGACCCCGGCAGAGGTCGGTAAAGGCACCGTTGGTATAGAACGAGATCGTACCGTCCTCCAGGTCGCGGATCAGCTCCACCTTGTAGGGGTCTCCCTTCTCGGTAAAATTCTTGAGCGCCTCGGCCTTCGACACCTCCGTGCGCACGAGCCGCTCCTTGTTGCGGGCCAGCTCCTGCATCTTCTGCTCGATCTTCGGCAGATCGGCCTCCGTAATGGGTACCGGCGCATCCACGTCGTAGTAGAATCCGTTCTCGATCGCAGGACCGATACCGAACTTGATGCCCGGATAGAGGGCTTCGAGCGCCTCGGCCAGCAGGTGCGACGAGGTGTGCCAGAAGGCGTGCTTGCCCTCCGCATCGTCCCACTTGTAGAACTTGATCGAAGCGTCCTGGTCGATGGCGCGGTGCATATCGACGGTCGCGCCGTTTACCGATGCGGCCAGAGAGTCGGCAGCTAAACGGGGGCTGATGCTCTCGGCGATCTGGTAGGCCGTAGTCCCTTCGGCGAACTCTTTGACCGCGCCGTCGGGAAAGGTAATTTTAATCATTACGTATAAATTTTAGTTTGTCGGGGCCTTCGGCGCTTCCACAATTACGAGACGGAATACGCCTCCGGTCGTCCCGGCTGTTGTTCTCTCAATCATCGGCTGTCGTGCTCCGCATCCCGCCTCTCCGCACCGCGCGCCTGCTGCCGCTCCCGGCGAACCCGCAACAGCAGCCAAAGGAACAGCCCGGCCGTATTGACGGCGACGGCGAGAAAGAGCACCCCGAGGAGCACCCGGCCCCAGCTCCGGCCGCCCGCACAAAGCATGACGGCGAGCGCCGCTGCGAACAGCGCCCAGGCGATCGTCTGCTGGATACGCAATATCTTCATAACTTCAACACCGACCGTCGTGCTCCGCATCGTCCCGTCCGCTCCGCGACCCGCGCCATGCGACGCAGGCCCCGCCAGCGGCCGCGAGCAGCAGCACACAGTAAACGATCCGCTTCTCGGGACGGAATCCCTCCCGCAGCAGCTCCACCGCAAGCATCGCCGCCGCAAAGGCGGCGAGCGTCCATCCGGTCGTCCGGGTCATTCGGGCCGCCATGACGCTAAGCCTCCTTCTCCGCCTCGGGCAGGTCCTTGACCGACACGTCCCGTCCGCCCCGCTCGCGCTCGGCGCGCTGCAGCGGATCGGCCGTCCATACGGCCCAGGCGCGGCGGCGGTTCACGATATCGACCGCAGCATAGATCGCGTTGCGCATCGACTGCGGATCGGCCTTGTCCTGTCCGGCGATGTCGTACGCCACGCCGTGATCGGGCGAGGTGCGCACCCGGCCGAGGCAGGCCGTGAAGTTCACGCCGTCGGGCGAAAGGGTCTTGAAGGGGGTAAGCCCCTGATCGTGGTACATGGCCAGCACCGCATCGTAGGCCCGGTAGTTTCCGCAGGCGAAAAAGCCGTCGGCAGCGAACGGTCCGAAGGCCAGCACACCCTGGGCGTAGGCCTCGTTGATCGCCGGGCGGATGATCCGCTCCTCCTCCGAGCCGAGCAGTCCGCCGTCGCCCGCATGGGGATTGAGCGAAAGCACGGCGATGCGCGGTTCGACCGCCCCGAAATCCTGCCTGAGCGACTCGCGCAACTGTTTGAGGCGTGCGACGATCCCTTCGGCGGTAAGCGACCGTCCGATCTCCGCCAGGGGGATATGGATGGTTACCAGCCCCACGCGCAGCCGGTCGCTGCACATCATCATCAGGGGGGTGCCGCCCAGCTCGGAGGCGAGAAACTCGGTGTGGCCCGTGCAGCGGAAGTCGTCCGACTGGATCGACTCCTTGTCGATCGGAGCCGTCACCAGCGCGTCGATCGCTCCGCTCCGCAGGTCGGCGACCGCAGCGCGCAACGCCTCCGCAGCCGCGCGGCCCGCTTCGGCCGAAGCCTTGCCCGGCTCGATCTTCTCCGGCTCGCCCGCGACGATCAGGTTGATCTTGCCTCGACGGGCCTCCTGAGGCGAGGCGACCGCATTGAAAGCCAGAGGTTCCGCCTCGCGGAGCGTCGTCCGGTAGCGTTCGGCCGCCCGGGGCGACCCGTAAATCACGGGGGTGCAGACCTCCGCCATGCGGGGATCGCCCAGCGCCTTGATTATCACCTCCCAGCCGATACCGTTGGTATCTCCCTGAGTAATACCTATCTTCAGTCTGTGATCCGACATAAAATCCTGTTCATTTATCCTGCGCCGTCCGCCTCCCCCGAAGCGGCGGAAAGTCCGCCCGGCTCCGGCATTCGGCGAACTCGCCGTTTTAAATCACAAATATAGAATATTTTTCGTGAGTTGGCCGATTTATCCCCCAAAATTTACGCATCCGGCGATTCCGGCCGCTCCGGACGGCTGAAAAACACCGGATGCACGGCCGGTACGCACGCAAGCGCGACCGTCTTTGGAGAATAATCGCTATCTTTGTCCTTACCATGAGACACGACGATGCAATCTTCTCGCTCGTCCCCGGCGACGGGGAGGCGTTCGAACGGGCCGCGCTCGAGACCTTCCGCTTCCAGGCCGCGCACTGCGCCGTCTATCGCGAATACCTCGATCTGCTCGGAGTGGACCCGGAGCAGGTCGGGCGGGCGGAGCAGATCCCGCACCTGCCGATCGAGGCCTTCAAATGGCGGGAGGTCTATAGCTGCGAGGAGCCTCCCGAGGCGGTCTTCACGTCGAGCAACACGGGGGGCACCCTCGCCTCGCGCCACCCGATGCGCTCGCTCGGCTGGTACGAGCAGGCTTTCCGCACGGCCTTCCGCCAGTTCTACGGCGACCCGGCCGGCTGGAGCCTCTACGGGCTGCTGCCCAACTACCTCGAACGCGAGGGGTCGTCGCTGGTCTATATGGTCGATCGGCTGATCGCCGCCTGCGGTTCGGGCGGCTTTTTCCTGCACGACTACGAGGGGCTGCTGGAGCGGATGGCCCGCGACCCCAAGCCCAAGATCCTGCTGGGAGTGAGCTACGCCCTCTGGGAGCTGGCCGAGCGATACGCCCCGAAACTCGCGGACACGGTGGTCATGGAGACCGGCGGCATGAAAGGCCGTCGCGAGGAGCTGCCCAAGGCGCAGTTCCACCGCCTCCTCTGCGAGGCCTTCGGCGTGGAGCGCATCCACTCCGAGTACGGCATGGCCGAACTAACCTCGCAGGCCTACTCGGCCGGCGACGGCATCTTCCGCACCCCGGCCTGGATGCGGGTTTCGGTCCGCGACACGAACGACCCGTTCGACCGCCGGCCCGTCGGCACACGGGGCGGGATCGACATCATCGACCTGGCCAACCGCCACTCCTGCGCCTTCATCCAGACCCAGGACATAGGCCGCCTCTTCGCCGACGGCAGCTTCGAGATCGAGGGGCGCATCGACCGGAGCGACATCCGGGGCTGCAATCTGCTGGTGCAGTAGCCCGGCCCCATCGGACGGCCTCCGACTAAAAACGAGCACGATGAACGAGATTGATTTCGTAATTTTCTGGGTCGATGGCTCCGACCCCGCCTGGCTGGCCGAGTGGCAGCGGGCGAAAAAGGCCGAGGCGCAGGAGGGAGACGATGTCTCGCCGATCCGCATCCGCTACTGGCGCAACCTCCACTACTGGTTCCGCGCGGCGGAGCGCTTCGCCCCCTGGGTGCGGCGCATCCACCTGGTTACCTGGGGCCACCTGCCCGACTGGCTGCGGCGCGACCATCCCCGCCTGAGGATCGTCCGCCACGAGGAGTTCATCCCGGCGGAGTATCTGCCCACCTTCAACTCGCTCACGATCGGCATGAACCTCCACCGCATCGAGGGGCTGGCCGAACGGTTCGTGGTCTTCAACGACGACATGTTCCTCACGCGCCCCTGCCGGCCCGAAGACTTCTTCCGGCGGGGCCTGCCCTGCGACATGGCCCGGCTGAGCGTGGTGCAGCCCTCGTCGATCGGCCACATACAGTACAACAATCTGGAGCTTATCAACGCCAAATACCGCAAGAACAGAGCGATCCTCGCCCATCCCGGCAAATGGTTCTCGCCGCGATACGGACTCTCCGACCTGTTGAAGACCCTGACACTGATACCCTGGAGCATGTTCACGGGCATGCTCGACCACCACGTCCCGCAACCCGTGCTGCGCAGCCACTGGGAGGCCTGCTGGCGCGAGTGGCACGCAGCGCTCGATGCCACGTGCCGCCACACGTTCCGCAACCTGACCAACGTCTCGGACTACCTCTTCCGCTACGACATGCTCGCCTCGGGAGCCTTCTCCCCCCGCTCGATGCGGGACTGCCGCCTGATGACTCTCTCCGATGAGACGATCGGGGCGATCTGCCGCGACATCGAGCGGCAGCGCTGGCGCATGATCTGCCTGAACGACAGCGAGCGCATCGCCGACTTCGAGGCGATGTGCGCCCGGCTCGACGGGGCGTTCGAACATATCCTACCCGAAAAGTCGAGCTATGAACTGTGATATTTCGGTCGTCGTTCCCCTCTACAACAAGGAGCGGGAGATCGCCCGCTCCCTGCACTCGGTGCTGGCGCAGACGCTGCCTCCGCTCGAAATCATCGTCGTCGATGACGGCTCGACCGACGGCAGCGCCCGCGAGGTCGAACGCCTCGCCTCGCCGCTGGTGCGCCTCGTGCGGCAGGAGAACCGGGGCGTGAGCGCCGCCCGCAACCGGGCCATCGGCGAGGCGCGGGGCACGTGGGTCGCCCTGCTCGACGGCGACGACCGCTGGGAGCCGGGCTATCTGGCCGAAATCGCCCGGCTGATCGACCGCTACCCCGGCTGCGGAGCCTACGCCTGCTCCTTCCTCATCGACGACGGGCGCACCCTTACCCCGGGCGACACGCCCCGCACCGAAGGGATCGTCGATTTCTTCGCCGAATCCCTCTCCCGCTACGTGCTGATCCCTTCGAGCACAACCCTACGCCGCGACCTGACGCTGCGGCTGGGCGGATTCCCCGAGGGGATGCGCATGGGCGAGGACCAGTACCTTTGGACCCGGATCGCACGCACGGCCCCCGTCTGCTTCTCGCCGGCGAGGCTGGCCGTTTACTCCAAGGCGGCCGACAACCGTTCGGCCGCGATCTACCGCCCCGAGCAGACCCGCTTTTCGTTCGAGGAGCTGTACGACCCCTCGGCCGACGAGCAGAGCAACGAGTACGTCGCCCGCGCGGCACTGGGCAAGGCGCTGGGCGCCAGCGCCAAGGGAGGCACTCAGGAGGCCGCCCGCGCGGCGCGTTTCTTCGCCTACACGCGGCACAGCCGACGCACGCTCCGCAAGCTGCGCCTGCTGAACGCGCTGCCCGCGAACTGGCGGGCACCCCTGCTGGAGCTGTATAACCGATTGGCATGGGCGATCGCCCGGAAAGGGCTGTAACCCGATTACTCGAAACTGCGCACGAACCCGACGAAACGCGAGGCGAGGGCATCGCCCCGCCCTTCGGGCCATACGAACGAGAAGTCGCGGCGGATCGCGCACCCCTCCATATCGACGATGCGCAGCTCCCCGCTGCGCAGTTCATCGACCACCGAGGCGACCGAGACGATCGCCAGCGCATCGCTGCTGCGCACGAAAGCCTTGATGCTCTCGGTGCTGCCCAGGCGCATGATTACCCGCAGCGACGAGATCCGGATCCCGGCCGCCGCCAAGTATCTGGCCACCACCTCCAGCGTTCCCGACCCGTTCTCGCGAAGCACCAGCGGTGCCTGCTGCAACTCGTCGAGCGTGATCCGCTCGCACCGGCCGTAACGGCCGCGCGAGGAGGCGACGAGCACCAGCTCGTCGGGCATGAAAGGTTCGTAATGGAATCCTGGGCGCCGGGTGGCGCTCTCGACAAGCCCCAGGTCGGCATCGTGGCGCACGAGCGCCTCCTCGACCTGCCCGCTGTTTCCGGAGATGAGCGACACCCTTACCTCGGGAAAGCGGCTCGTGAAGCGGGCCAGCATGCGGGGCAATACGTACTGGGCGATGGTCGTGCTGGCCCCGATGCGCAATTCGCCGCCCAGCCGGTCGGCGAAAAGATCCATCTCATAGCGCAGGCGGCGGTAGTCGTCGGCGATACGCTCGGCATGGCGCAGCATCGCCGCCCCCGCCTCGGTCAGCGCCAGCCGGCTGCCCCGCCGCTCGAACAGCTGCACCTTGTAGCGCGCCTCCAGCTCCCCGACGTGTTTGCTCACGGCCGGCTGCGAAATGTAGAGCTGCTCGGCGCAGCGGGTAAAGCTGAGCGTCTTCGCCGCCGCGATGAATACTTTGAGCCGGAAATCGTCCATAGACGACACATCAACCCAAATGACCCTCGGCGGCGAACTCCTCGACCGAGCGGCGGAAGTGGGCGATCGTCTCCTCCATCGAGACGAACGACTTGCCGCCCGCGGCATTGCGGTGGCCGCCGCCGTTGAAATATTTGCGGGCGAAGAGGTTCATATCGACATCGCCCCGCGAGCGCAGCGACACGCGGATGAACTTGCGGTGGGCGATGAATATGGCCGACATCTTCATCTTCTTGATCGTCAGCGCATAATTGACGAACCCCTCGCTGTCGCCCTGCTGGAACTGGAAGCGGCGCATCTCGCTCTCGAGCAGCGACATGTAGGCCACCGTACCGTCGTGCATAACCTCCATCTTGCGGTTTATCGCATAGCCGAACAGCCGCGCGCGCCCTTCGGTAAAGGCGTTATAGACGTTGTTGTGGATGGCCGGAATGTCGATTCCCGTCTCGGCCAGCACGGCCACCGCCCGGTAGAGCGCCGGCGTGAGGAACGAGAAGGAGAAGTTGCCCGTGTCGGTCATCATGCCCACATACATGCTTTCGGCCATCCGCGGCGTGATGGCCTTCACACCCAGCATCCGCTCGATGATCGAATAGACCAGGAACGAGGTGCTCGACGAGTCGGGATGGGAGAACATCAGGTCGAAGCCGGGGCCGGGCGCCAGGTGGTGGTCGATCAGCACGCGGCGGGCCGTCGTATTGGACTCGATCAGCTCGCTCAGCCCCTCCAGGCGCGAAATGGCGTTGAAGTCGAGGCAGAAGATCAGGTCGGCCTCCTCCACCGCCCGGCGGGCGATGCCCGCCTCGTCGTTCTTGAAGATGACCACGCTCCCGATATCGGACATCCAGTCCAGAAAGTAGGGGTATTTGTTGGGGACCACGCAGGTTACCCGGTGGCCCATCCCCTGCAGCGCATCGCGCCAGGCGATCGACGAACCGACCGCATCGCCGTCGGGATTGACATGCGCCACGATCACGATCTTGCGTGCGGGTTCCTCCAGCAGCTGCCGCAGCCGCTCTATATCTTCCTCTTTGATTGTCATAGATGCAAATATACTAATTTATCCGCAAATATCAAATCCGGAGGCAAACCCGCACCCGTTCCCGCCGCTTTTCGCCGCCGCACGCACCGGAAACCTCTCCGGAAGCCGCCGCCCGGCCGGCTATTCCCGCACCGGCCGGCCCTTCTCCCCGAGCAGGCGGAGAATCTCGCCGACGATCCGTTCCGCAGAGTCGGAGATGGCCAGCTCCCCGATGCGTCGGCTCAGCTCCGCGAGCCGCTCCGGATCCCGCACCAGGGCGACCGCCTCGTCCATCACGCGGCCGACCGCCTCCGCATCGGGCACCAGCAGCGCAGCACCCCGGTCGGAAAGCGCCCGGGCGTTCTTGGTCTGGTGGTCCTCCGCCACATTGGGCGAGGGAACGAACAGCGTCGGCTTCGCCGCCAGGCACAGTTCCGAAACAGTGCAGGCACCGCTGCGCGAGACCACCAGATCGGCCGCCGCGTAGGCATAGTCCATCCGGTCGATGAAGGCACCCTGCCAGATGCGGGCGGTGGGATGGGCCTCCAGAAAGGCGCGCATCTCCGCCCGGTAATATTTGCCCGTCTGCCAGATGACCTGCACGGGAGCCGTTCCGCCCTGCCGGGGAATCCACTCCTTCATTACCTCGTTGAGCGTCCGCGTGCCGAGCGAACCGCCCACCAGCAGCACCGTCGGCACCCCCGGCTCGAAGCCGAAGTGGGCCAGCGCCTCGCCCCGGTCGGTCCCCTCGCGCGAGAAGCGGCCCCGCAGCGGATTGCCCGTCATCACGATCTTCTCCTGCGGGAAGAAGCGCTCCATCCCCTCGTAGGCGACGCAGATGGTGCGCGCCCGCCGCGCCAGCAGCTTGTTGGTCAGACCGGCATAGGAGTTCTGCTCCTGGATCAGCGTCGGGATTCCCATCCGCTGCGCGGCCCGCAGCACCGGCCCGCTCGCATAACCGCCGAAACCGGCCACCGCGTCGGCCCCGAACTCGCGGATCGTCCGCCGCGCCAGCCGCAGGCTGCGGAGCGCCTTGAAGGGCACCAGCAGATTGCGCCAGTCGAGCCGGCGCTGCAACCCGGCGACGGGCAGCCCCACGATCTCATAGCCCAGAGCCGGCACTTTCTCCATCTCCATCTTGCCCTCGGCACCGACGAAAAGGATCTCTACCTCGTCGCCCAGCCGGCGACGCAACGCTTCGGCCACGGCCACGGCCGGATAGATGTGGCCGCCCGTACCTCCGCCCGAAAGGATAATTCGATACATATCGTAATATTTTGTTGTCCTGATAATCGATGCAGCGGTCCGAACCGCAGAACCCGCTTCGAACCGCCCTATTTCCCGCGCATCCGGCTCCGCCCATTCACAGAGCGGACCGCTCGCGGAGAAGTCCGGAGCAAACCGCACCCGGAGCTACAGCCGAGTCAGTTTGGCGAACTTCGCCAGCAGAGTCTTCTCGCCGTAGTCGGCGAACTCGACCACCAGCTTGTGATCGCCCGATGCCGTCTCGATGCGGAGGATGACCCCCGCGCCGAACTTCAGGTGCGACACCCGGTCGCCCACCGCATAGCCGCAGTTCGCGGCGGGGGCGGCACCCTGCTGCAAGGTCGCGTCGCCCGGACGCACCCCCATGCTCCGCATGCCCGCCGTCGGACGGACCGGGGCGGTCGCCGCGGGCTGCGCCCCATGCGCCGCGGAGGGCCGGCTGGCGGGGGAACTGCCCCGCGAAGCGCCCGAGGCCGATTTCTGTGCATAACGGTAGTCGAAGCGGCGGCGCAGCTCGTCGAGCGGCGAGGCGTTCCGCTGCCCGGCAGGTTTGCGGAGCACTTCGTGCTCGTCGTCGAGCGGCTCGGCATCCAGATAGCAGGGATCGATCTCGCGCAGGAAGCAGCTCGGGCGCGAGAACTCCATGTTGCCCCACTTGAAACGGGTCTCGGCATAGGAGAGCGTCGCGGAGACCTTGGCCCGCGTGAGCGCCACGTAAAAGAGCCGCCGCTCCTCCTCCAGACCGTCGGGCGACTCGGCCGCCCGCTGCGAGGGGAAGAGGTTCTCCTCCATTCCGACGATATAGACGAACTTGTACTCCAATCCCTTGGCCGAATGAACCGTCATCAGCGTCACCTTGTTGCGGTCGGCCGGATCGTCCTGCTCCTTGTCCATGTCGGTCATCAGCATCGCCTGCTGCAGCCACTCCTCGACGGTGGCCCGCTCCTCCTCGCCGCGCTCGCCGGCCCGGATCTCGGCCTCGCGCTGCTCGTTGAAGAGCTGCATGGTGTTGAGCAGCTCCTCGATATTCTCCACCGCCGAGGTCGCTTCGGGGGTGTTCTCCTGCCGATAGACTCCGAGCACGCCGGAACGGGTAGCGATCTCGAGCCCCAGCTCGTAAAGCCCCTTCTCCGCCCGGGCCTGCGACAGAGCGCGGATCATCGCCACGAACTCGGAGACCTTGCGCACGATGGCCCGCTGCACCGAATCGGCCGCCGGCTCGGCCACCAGCGCATCCACCGCCTCCCACATCGAACGGCCCGTCTCGCGGGCCAGCTGCGCGATGCGCTCGACGGTCGCATCGCCGATGCCGCGCGCCGGATAATTGACGATGCGGCGGAACGCCTCGTCGTCGCGGGGATTGACCACCAGACGAATGTAGGCCAGCATGTCGCGGATCTCCTTGCGATCGTAGAACGAATTGCCCTTGTAGATGCGGTAGGGAACCCCCTTGCGGCGCAACGCCTCTTCGAGCGCCTGCGACTGGTTGTTGGTGCGGTAGAGGATGGCCGCCTCGGCCCACTCCTCGCCCGCAGCCCGCACCTTGTCGCGCAGGTCCGCAACCACCCGCTCGGCCTCCTCGCGGTCGGTATAGGCGCGCAGCACCCGGATCCTGTCGCCCACCTCGCCCTCGGAGAAGCACTTCTTCTCCATCCGTTTCGAGTTGCGGGCGATCACCGAGTTGGCCGCATCGACGATCGTGCGGGTCGAACGGTAGTTCTGCTCCAGCTTGAAGACCATCGCCGAGGGAAAATCTTTCTTGAACGAGAGTATGTTCTCGATCTTCGCCCCCCGAAACGAGTAGATCGACTGCGCGTCGTCGCCCACCACGCACACCTTGGCATGGTGCTGCGACAGCCGGCGGATGATGGCGTACTGGGCGTAGTTGGTATCCTGATACTCATCGACCAGAATATAGCGGAACAGCTCCTGATAGCGGGCCGTGATGTCGGGGCAGTCGCGCAGCAGGATATTGGTCTGCAGCAGCAGGTCGTCGAAGTCCATCGCCCCGTTCTGCTTGCAGCGGGCGCAGTAGATGTTGTAGATGTTGCCGAATTCGGGAATCTGCCGCTGCCGGTCCTCCGCCCCGCAGCTGGCGTTGGCCAGGTAGGCGCCCGGCGTGACCAGGCAGTTCTTGGCGTAGGAGATGCGCGAGGCGAGCAGCGCGGGCTTGTACTTCTCCTCGGCCAGATGCAGCTCCTTGACGATCGTCTTGAGCAAGTTCTTGCAGTCGGCCGGTTCGTAGATGGTGTAGGTCGCCGGATAGCCGATGCGCTCGGCATTCTCGCGCAGGATGCGCGCGAAAACCGAGTGGAAGGTTCCCATCCGGATGAAGCGGCTGCGTCCTCCGGGCACCATCTGCGCGATGCGCCCGCGCATCTGCTCGGCCGCTTTATTGGTAAAGGTCAGCGCCAGGATATGCTCCGGCGGAACCCCCTGTTCGATCATGTAGGCGATGCGCGAGGTCAGCACCCGCGTCTTGCCCGACCCCGCACCCGCGATGATGAGCGACGGCGCGTCGTAATTGACCACCGCTTCGCGCTGGACGGGGTTGAGTCCTTGCAATATCTGAGATTCCATGCGGGCAAAGGTAGTAATTTCGCCCGACAAGGGGAAGCCGCGCGGCCGATATATTCGATCCGGCCCGCCGAACAGGGCATCCCGCCCCCTGCGCACCCTTCCGGCACGCACCGCAGCTTCCGGCCGCCGCCCGCAAAGCTACCGGCGGCCGATGTCCTCGTAGGTGGTTTGCAGCAGCGCCTTGCCTCGCTACAGCCGCTCCTCGCAGCCCGCGCCGTCCGAACGGACCACCCGCCCGGCGGTGTGGTCATAGACCGTCTCGCCCGCCTCGTCGATGAAGCCGAAGCCGTCGCTGAAGCACCAGTAGCCGAACCGCCGGGGAGGCTCGCTGCCGAAAATGTTCTTGCTGTAGTCGAACTCCTCGTGCGAAATGCCGAGCTGCGCCAGCAGCGTGGCGCATAAGTCGATCTGCGAGGCGTAGGTCTCCACCTCCGCCGGGCCGGCCACCGCGCCGCCCAGCCAGAGCATCGGGATGCGGTGGCGCAGCGGCTCGTTGTAGCTCAGTCCCTCGGGATAGGGATAGGCGTGGTCGGCGACGAGCACCACCAGCAGGTCGTCCCACGCGGGCGAAGCCTTGAGCCGGTCGATCAGCCGCCCGACCTGCGCGTCGGTAAAGGCCATCGCGTTGAGCAGCCGGTCGTCGAACGCATCGTAAGGAACGTCGAACGGCTCGTGGCTCGAAAGCGTGAGCCAGCCCGCCAGAAACGGCTCTCCCGCACGGCTCAGCGCCTCCACCTCGTCGGCGAAAAGGTCGGCCACCACGTCGTCGGCATAGCCCCACTTCGAGGTCGGGGCATCGAGCCGCATCTGCTTCTGCCAGAGCAGCCGCTCCCAACCGGTCGCATACATGAACGAAGCCTGGTTGGTAAAATTGAGGTCGCCGCCATAGACGAAGAGCGAGCGGTAGCCCTCGCGCCCGAGCGAGCGGGCCAGCGACGGCAGGGTGGCGTTCTTGCGGGGCAGCTTCATGAGCGACATGGTGGTCTGCGCCGGAAAGCCGCAGAGCACCGCCACCTCGCCCCGGTCGGTACGGTAGGAGTTGGCGAAGAAATTCTCGAACCACACGCCCTCACTCTTGAGCCGCTGCATGTTGGGCATCACGGGCCGGCCGCCCACGGTGTCGTCCATGATCGTGCGGCCGAAACTCTCGAGCAGCACCAGCACCACATTCGGGCGCTGCGTGCGCAGCAGGGGAAGGGTGCCGTCATCGGCCCCGGGACGGTTGCCCCGCACGTCATCGAAAAGCTCCCGCCGCCGCTCCTCCCCGAAGAAGGGATAGGCCGCGGCATACTCCCGCCGATCGCCCGCCGACGAGAGGAACGAGAAGACGGGATTGACGGCGGCGTGGTTCAAGAACATGTCCTTGCTGAAATAGACCTTGCTGACGTTGGCCACGGCTACCGTCACGCCGCCCCGGATGGCCAGGAACAGCACGCCGCAGAGCAGCAGCGACAACAGCGAACCGCACGCACGCACACGCGCCGGGCGTGCGCCGCCTCCGCACCCGAGAAGAGACACGAGCGGCAGAAGCGTGGCGGCCATGCCGCCGCCGTAGAGCGCGAAGACCGCCAGCTGCCGCAGGGCCTCGCCCCACGTGACGCTGGCCAGCGCCTCCTTCGGATCCGAAAGATAGACGAGCACCGACCCGTCGAGCCGGAAGCCCCAATAGCCGTACAGCCCCAGATCGACCGCGAAGATCGCGGCCGTCGCGACAGCCGCGAGCGCCAGCCAGCAGCGCACCGCCCGCCGCACGGCACCGCACCACGAATCGGGCATCCACCACGATGCCAGCACGGCGAGTGCCGGCACAGCGGCGACGTATCCCGCGACGGTACAGTCGAGCGACAGCCCGTGCCGCACGACGGCCCACCAGTCGGCCGCCGAGGCCGAAGCCGCGCGCGCATGGTAGAAGAGCAGAAACAGCGGTTTCTGCAAGGCCATCCAGCCGACGGTCACGGCAAAGACGGCCGCAGGGAACGACAAACGACGCAGCATTGCCGGAATCAGATCTTTTCGCCGTAGGCCAGGTCGCCGGCATCGCCGATGCCCGGAACGATGTAGGCGCGCGAGGTAAGCTCCTCATCGACGGCCGCGCACCAGATCGAGACATGCTCGCGCGGCATGTTCTTCATCACGTAATCCACCCCCTGCTCGCTGGCGATGACCGAAGCGATGTGGGTGTGGGCCGGCATGCCGCCCCGCTCGCAGAGCGCCTCCCAGGCCAGTACGAGCGACGATCCGGTGGCCAGCATCGGATCGACCAGCAGCAGGGTCTTGCCCTCCAGGTCGCCGCACGAGATATACTCGACCTTGACGGTAAACGTACCGTCCTTCTTGCTCTTGCGGTAGGCCGAGACGAAGGCGTTCTGCGCATCGTCGAAGTAGTTCAGAAAGCCCTGATGGAACGGAAGTCCCGCCCGGAGGATGGTGGCCAGCACCACCCGGTCGGAGATGCACTGCACGACGGCCTCGCCCAGCGGAGTCTCGACCGTGCGCGGCTCGTAGTTCATCGTCCGCGATATTTCGTAGGCCGTCACTTCGCCGATACGCTCCAGATTGCGGCGGAAGCGCATCGAATCCTGCTGGACCGAACGGTCGCGGATCTCGGCGATGAATTTGTTGAGCAGGGTATTCTGCTGGTTGAGAATGTGCAGCATAAGTGTCGTTTTTGAGGGTTTGTCAATAGAGGAAATTGTTGAACGGGTAGCGTCCCGCATGGATTTCGCGGATCATGCCGTAGAGGTCCGTGCGCAGCTTCTCGACATTGATCTTCTCGACGGCCGAGATGAAGATGCAGGGGGTGTTGGCCTGCGCGATCCAGCTCCGCCGCAGCTCATCGAGCGAGAGGTTCTCCCGCGTGGGAGGTGTCAGGTCGTCGGGATCCTTCTCCACGCAGGTGTAGGCATCGACCTTATTGAAGACGAGATATACCGGCTTTTCGCCCGCACCGATCTCCTGCAGGGTCTGCTTCACGACGGCGATCTGATCCTCGAACTGCGGGTGGGAGACATCGACCACGTGCAGCAGCAGATCGGCCTCGCGCACCTCGTCGAGCGTCGATTTGAACGACTCGACCAGCTCGGTGGGCAGCTTGCGGATGAATCCGACTGTATCGGAGAGCAGGAACGGCAGGTTGTCGAAGACCACCTTGCGCACCGTCGTGTCGAGCGTGGCGAAGAGCTTGTTCTCGGCGAAAACGTCGCTCTTCGAGAGCAGGTTCATCAGCGTCGATTTGCCGACGTTGGTATAGCCCACCAGCGCCACCCGCACGAGCGATCCCCGGTTCGAGCGCTGCACGGCCATCTGCCGGTCGATCTTCTGGAGATCCTCCTTGAGCTTGCTGATGCGGTTGCGCACGATGCGCCGGTCGGTCTCGATCTCGCGCTCGCCCGCGCCGCCGCGCGTACCCGTACCGCCGCGCTGCCGCTCCAGGTGGGTCCACATGCCCGAGAGCCGGGGCAACATGTACTGGTAGTTGGCCAGCTGCACCTGGGTCTTGGCGTATGCCGTCCGCGCACGCGAAAGGAAAATGTCGAGAATCAGGCGCGTGCGGTCCAGAATCCGGCAGGGCATCGCCGCCTCGATGTTGCGGGTCTGCGACGGCGACAGCTCGTCGTCGAAGATCACCACATCGATCTCCTGCTCGCGGCAGTAGTCGGCAATCTCCTCCAGCTTGCCCGGCCCCACGTAGATGCGCGACGAGGGCTGCGGCAGCCGCTGCGTGATGCGGCGCACGGTCTCGATCCCAGCCGTCTCGGCCAGAAACTCCAGCTCGTCGAGGTACTCCTCCGTGCGGCGGGCATCCTGCCGGTCGCACACCACGGCCACCAGCACCGCCCGCTCCGATCGTCCGGCATCGGCCGCCGGAGCGCCCGGCGCAGCCGTATCTTTCGTATTTTTACTATCGTTCTGTGTCAAAATATAAAGAATGCTAATTTAAATATCCATCATACAAACAACAGGAACAGTCTTAACCCCACCTGCTCTGTTCATATAATTATATATACCTATTTGTCTTACACATTTTCCCTGAGGGACTTTAATGATCTCATCATCGTAATAATATTTTCCAGTATGATTTACAAATAATACGATAGGGCCATTAAAAAAAGATATAGAAGATAAAGATAAACTACTATCTTCTGCATTAGCAAGAGCAACGTGCGGTTCTAACACCTGAAAAATCTTAAATTGATCTGCCATAATGACCTCCCCAGGCTCTTCGAACATAGTAATTCCATTATTATTGGATTTATTAATCCCTACAATAAAGAGTCCTACAAATGTCAGAAAAACACCGGTTATTATTCCCAAAGTAAATATCAAAGTCTTTTTCATATCCATTTTTCAATTATAAAATCCAAACAGCGATCCCATCTGATTGAAAACAAGGGCACCCTCTTCGCGAAGATGCCCTTGATTATCGAATCCGCCGGAGCGGAGGTTAGTCCATGATCTGGAAATTGACCGGCATGGTAAAGGTCAGACGCACCGGCCGGTTGCGCTGCATGGCGGGCTCCCACTTGGGCGAAGTCTTCAGAATGCGGATCACCTCGTCCGAAAGCGACTTGTCGGGCGAGCGCAGCACCTCGATCTTGCTCAGCGTGCCGTCCTTCTCGACCACGAACTTCACGAACACCTTGCCGGCGATGCCGTTCTCCTGCGCGATGGCGGGATACTTCACACGTGCCTGCACCCATTTGTTGAAAGCGCTCAGATCGCCGCCCATGAAGCTCGGCATCTTCTCGGCCGTCACGAAGATCTCCTCCTCGATGATCTCCTCCTCCTGAACGGGTGCGATCTCGATGGCCTCGTCCTCGTTGAACTCCTCGAACGAGATCTCGGTCTCGATCTTGGTGTCGTTGGTCACGATATCCAGCATGTCGCTCAGCACGTTCATATCGACCTTCTTGGGAGCCTCGGGCGGCTTCTGGTCCTGACGCGTGATCTCCATGATCTCCGTCTCGACAGGCATGTAGCCCACGTCGATTTTCTCGATGCGGTGCTCCTTGGGCGTAATGGAGAAAGCCAGGATCACCAGAGCCAGAGCGACGATCAACCCGATTTCGAGAAACAGACCGCGCTTGTTCTCTCCGTCGGCTTTCGGTGTTTTCTTGATTTCCATAAAATATGTTTTCTTCGATTAATAACTGCAAATCGCATCCGTATCGTACCGCAAGGCACGCTATCTACCGACAAATATAGACATAAAAATTCAAAATCGCCCCATCCGCACCGAAAATCTTCGTTTTTTAACTAATTTTGCCCGGCGGCGACAGAGGCGGCAGCCCGCGTCCCGCACGAAAGAACCACATCCGCATGACCCAATCCACTCCCCTGTACGGCATGACGCTCGCCCGGCTGGAGGCGCTCTGCAACCGGCTGGAGATGCCCCGTTTCGCAGCCCGGCAGATCGCCCGCTGGCTCTACGACCGCCACGTGCCCGACATCGCCGCGATGAGCAACCTCTCGCTGCGCCACCGCGACCTGCTCGCCCGCGAGTTCCACGCAGGAACCACGCCCCCCGAAAAGGAGAGCATCTCCCAGGACGGCACGAAAAAATACCTCTACCGCACCCTCGAGGGGGCCTACGTCGAATCGGCCTACATCCCCGACGGCGAGCGGGCCACGCTCTGCGTCTCCTCGCAGGCGGGCTGCCGCATGGGCTGCCGCTTCTGCGCGACGGGCCGCCAGGGGCTCCGGCATTCGCTCTCGCCCCACGAGATCCTCAACCAGATCGGCGCCCTGCCCGAGCGCGAACGGCTGACCAACCTGGTCTTCATGGGAATGGGCGAGCCGCTGGACAACACCGACAACGTGCTCGAAACGCTCGAAATACTTACCTCCGACTGGGGCTTCGGCTGGTCGCCCACCCGCATCACGGTCTCGACCTCGGGCGTAGCGCCGCAGCTCGACCGCTTCCTGCGCGCCACAGGAGTCCACCTGGCCGTCAGCCTCCACAACCCCTTCGCCGAGGAGCGGGCCGAGATCATGCCCGTCGAACGGGCATGGCCGATCCGCTCGGTCATCGACATCCTGCGCCGCCACGACTTCAGCCACCAGCGGCGCGTCTCGTTCGAATACATCGTCCTCAGCGGCCGCAACGACTCGCCACGCCACATACGCGAGCTGTGCCGGCTGCTCGACGGCGTGAAGTGCCGCATCAACCTGATCCGCTTTCACAAGATCCCCGGCTCGCCCTACTTCTCGCCCGACGACCGGGCGATGACCGCCTTCCGCGACGCACTGACCGCCAAAGGGATCCACACCACCATCCGCGCCTCGCGCGGGGAGGACATACAGGCGGCCTGCGGCCTACTCTCGACCGCCGGACACGGCGCGGAATGATTGTTGCCGCGTGTTTCCTTACCTAAAAAAAGCGAACCTTCATGAAAAAAACGATCCTGCTGCTGCTCTTCGCACTCGGCTGCCTCGCGACGGCCGAAGCCCAGGTACGCTTCCGCGATGTCTCGGCCGATGCGCTGCGCCGCAAGGCCGCCGCAGCCGACAAACTGGTCTTCATCGATCTCTACGCCACCTGGTGCGGACCCTGCAAAAAGATGGAGCGCGAGGTCTTCTCGCGGCCCGACATCGCAGCGCTGATGGAGCGCTATGCGGTCGCGGGCAAATTCGACATCGACAAGCCGGCGGGACGTTCGCTCGCCCGCAGCTACGGCGTGCGGGCCGTGCCGACCTGCCTGATCCTCGACACCGAAGGCCGGCTCCGGGGAACGATCTCCGGGGCGCTGTCGCCCGCGGCCTTCGAGGCGGCCCTGCTCCGCATCGTCGGGCAGCCCGGCGAGGAGCGCTGACCCCGCCGCACGGAAAAAGCAAGCCCGCGATCATACGATCGCGGGCTTTTCGTATCGGCCGACCGCCGCGGCACCCGTCAGAAATGGGCCACGAACTCCACCACGACCTTGTCGTGCTCGGAGGCCTTCGGCGTTACGTCATGCGCGTAGAGATATTTCTCGTAGTTGAGCCGGATATCGGCCGTGAAGGGAAGCGCCAGACTGAAAGTCAGCCCCGCCGTCAGGCGGTGGCGGCGGGCATCGTCGGCCACCAGCACCCCGTCGGCACCGGGACGGCCGCTGCTGTGTTTGTCCATATAGTCGTAGCGCCCGAGGAACGACATCTTGCGGAACACGCGCCGCAGCGGCAGGTCGTAGCCGAAGAATCCGTCGAAGGCATCGACCCCCTCGAAGGCCCCGCCCCCGTACTCCTTGCGCAGGTACTCCGCCTCGACGATCCAGCCGCCCGAGCGGAAGGTGCAGCCCGCATTGTAGAGGTGCATGCGCACGTCGGCCGGACGGGTCGTCCGCCAGGAGGCGACGAAATTCAGCGACGGCAGCACCCCGACGATCATCTTGCCCGCATACCCGAAGCGGCCCGTCCAGTAATCCTTCTGGGCGGTGCCCGCATCGTTGAACATGCCGGCCTGAAGCACGATCGGCACCTTGCGTCCGAAGCTCCACCCCAGCACGGCTCCCACGTCGCGCATGCCGCCCGCCTTGGCGACGAACGAACGGTTGGCGAACAGCTGCGCATGGGGCGCCCGGTGGGCATCGATCGTGAAGGGGATGCGCAGGTAGCCGATATCGAACTTGAGCCCCTTATAAATCCGACCGCCGAGGTAGGCATTGACCAACTTGATCTGCCCCTCGTCCGAAAGATCCAGCTCCATGCAGTAGGAGAACTTCCGGTAGATCTCGCCGGCCGCGCTCAGCCGGGCGTTGCGCACCTGGAAGCGGGCGTTGCCCTCGCCGGGCTGCCACTCGAACTTGGCCCGCAGCCCTCCGTGGAGGTCGAGCGTCACGGGAGGCACCTCGCCCGCCTGCTCGCGGGCGGGATCGCAGGGCACCACATGAATCTCCCCGCCCCCCGCAAAGGGGGCGTATGCCTCCGCAGGCGACCCGGCGGCCACCGACGGCACTTCGGCGCGCGCAGCCGTCAGCGGCGCGCACATGGCCAAAACGGCCCAGACGGCCGCACATCCTTTCAAACGATAGTTTTTCATCTCTTCTTTATCTTTGGGGTTCCGTATGCACGCGGAAATACCTTCCGCACCGACAAAGATAGACAAAAGGGGAGCACGATCCGCCCCGACACTCCGCGCCGGACCGAAAATACGATTTTATACCCACTCCCCCGCTGCGGACTCCGGCCACTGCGATTCTTCGAAGAAAAGAGCCTCGGCCGCATCCGCGCACGGCGGGCAAAAAAAGCGGCAGCAACATCGGTTGCCGCCGCCTCACTATCCCTGACAGGGGATCAAGGATAGGTAATGACCTGCTTGGTACCGTCGGCCCGCACGCCGCACGAAGCGCTCCACGTGCGCCCGTCGGCCGCAGCCAGCGTCAGAGTCAGCTTGCGCGAACCCGGGAAATCGACGGCCTCGTCGAAAATCACACACAGGCACGGACGTTCGTCGTACGGATAATTGTCGCTATGCGAATAGAGAGCCACCATCCGCATGGCATCGGAGGGAAGTTCGCTCAAACGATAGCGCCGCCGAAAGTCGTGCCAGTTGTTCGGCTCGGCGATTTTATCCGCATAGGACTCGAACTCCACCGTCACCAGATCGTCCAGCGGCGCGCCCGCAGGATGCGACTCGTCCCATGCCGTGTCGCAGGTAAGATGCAGCGAGGTAAAGTTGTCGGACAGCGCGTTGCCTGCATCATAGATCATATAAATGGGCGCTCCGCTCCAATGGCATTTCTCGAAAGAAGGCACATCGCCGTTGCGGGCCGCGATCGCACGGAACTCCTCCGTATTGGCCGGCTCACAGGGATGGTCCGAACGCTCCGGATCGGAGAGTTCCGGTGCCAGGTAATCCTTCGTAACGGTCCAGGAGACAAACAACGCGACAGGAACGGGCGCATCCTGCACCAGCTGTCCGGGATAGTAGCTGTCCTGACGGACCTCAAGATCCCCATCCACATAATGGACGATGCTGTAATCAGAAGCGAAACCCTTGTAATTTCCCTCACGCTCTTCTTTTTCGCAGCCGGACAGCAGAAACGCACCGGTCAGAAAGGCGTACAATAAATAATGTTTCATGAAGACAAGGTTTTTAAGGTTAATAAAAACCTCCGGCCCCCGACGAACGCGAGGCTACGAGAAAGGGTGGGAGGAGGATTATTGTCGTGTGTTTACAAATATAACCTTTTAATTCCTATTTTCCAAACGAATCGGACAATATTATCGCGCAAAGAAAGAAATAGTCGGAAAACCTCCCGAAAAGGCAAAAAAAGCGTTCCGGGCCTCGTGCGAGGCCCGGAACGCCGGATCGAAATCTCCCGATAAAGGAATTACCAGATAATCACACGCTCCTCGACGGGCAGGAACATGGCACCGTCGGTAATGCCGAAGGCATCGTAGAAGTCCTGGAGGTTGCGCAGCGTGGCATCGACTCTCCAGCGGCCCAGCGAGTGCACGTCGAGCTTGGTCAGACGGGCGATCTCCTCGTCGCGGATGTTCTGGCCCCACACGGCAGCGTAGGCCAGATAGAAGCGCTGCGGAGCGGTAAAGCCGTCGATCGGCTCCGGCTCCACGCCGTTCTGCGAGTTCTTGAGCGCCGTGAAAGCCACGCGCAGACCGCCCTGATCGGCGATGTTCTCGCCCAGCGAGAGCGAACCGTTGGCGTGCAGCGCGGGCTGGCCGTCGCGTGCGGGCAGCACCTCGATCGCGTCGAACTGTCCGACCAGCACGTCGGTCTTCGCCTTGAATGCCTCCGTATCCTCATCGGTCCACCAGTTGTTCATGTTGCCGTCCTTGTCGAAGCGGCGGCCCTGGTCGTCGAAACCGTGCGTCATCTCGTGGCCGATCACCACGCCGATCGCACCGTAATTGACCGCGTCGTCGGCCGTCGGGTTGTAGAACGGCGGCTGGAGAATGGCGGCGGGGAAGCAGATCTCGTTGGTGGTCGGGTTGTAGTAGGCGTTTACCGTCTGGGGTGTCATGTGCCACTCGTCGCGATCGACCGCCTTATCGACCTTGGCCAGCTGGTCGCGCGTGGACCACTCGCCCGCACGCTGGATGTTCTCCCAGTAGGAGAGCGTCGGGTCGATCTCAAGGGTCGTGTAGTCCTTCCACTTGTCGGGGTAGCCGATCTTCACGCGGAAGGCGGCCAGTTTCTCGCGGGCGCGCACCTTCGTCGCGTCGCTCATCCAGTCGAGCTGATCGATGTGCTGGCCGAGCGCCGTGCGCAGATTCTCGACCAGGGTCATCACGCGGGCCTTCTCCTCGGCGGGGAAGTAGCGCTCGACGTACATTTCGCCGACAGCCTCGCCCAGGAAGCCGTTAGGCACCGACATGGCGCGCTTCCAGCGCGGCTTGGGCTGCTCGGCACCCGACATGGTGCGGCCGTAGAAGTCGAACGAGGCGGCGTAGAAGTCGTCGCTCAGGTAGGGAGCCGCAGCGTCGAGGTACTGGGCCGCCAGGTAGTAGGACAGCTCTTCGGCCGGGGTGTTCTCGATCAGCGCGTTCATCGCGGCCATGTAGTCGGGCTGGCAGACGATCGCACGCTCGGGAGCGATGCCCGCATAGGCGAACAGTCCGTCCCAGTCGATGGCCGGGTAGTTCTTCTTCATGTCGGCCACGGCCATCGGGTTGTACTGACGCGACAGGTCGCGCAGCTCGACGTTCGAGAACATGTGGCGCGCCAGTTCGGTCTCGATGCGCAGCACGGCGGCAACCGCCTTGTCGGTCTGCTCGCGGTCCATGCCGGCGAGCGTGAAGATGCGGTCGAGGTAAGTCTTATAGGCCTCGCGGATCGACTCGTTCTCGGCATCGAGGTAGTAGTCGCGGTTGCCCATGCCTAGCCCCGACTGGCTGACGTAAAGGGCATTGACCTGGCTGTTCTTCAGATCGGCCTCGGGACCGAAGCCGAACAGCGGCGCGCAGGAGGTCATCTGCAGGCGGGCCAGCAGCGGGGTCAGTTCGCTCTTCTCCTTCAGTCCGAGGATCGCCTCCAGGTCGGCCTTGACCGACTCGGCACCCTCGGCATTCAGGCGCGCCGAGTCGAGACCCATCTTGTAGAGGTCGGAGATCTTCTGATCGACCGAACCCGGTTCGGCGGTCCGCTTCGTCATCTCCGTGAAGAGGTCGTTGATGCGCTTCTGGTTGTTCTCGCCCAGCACGTCGAATGCGCCGTAACGCGAAAATTCGGGCTTCAGCGGGTTCTTGGCCTGCCAGCCGCCGGTGGCGAACTGATAGAAGCTCTCGTTGGGTGCGACCGTCCGGTCCAGATTGGTCAGGTCGATCGCCGGCGTGGTCTCCGCCGTCCGGTTCTGGCAACCGAGCATGCAGAGCACGGTCGCCGCAAAAAGAATCTTTTTCATCGGTTGTTATTGAATTTAACTGCTTTGAGTCTATCATAACGCGATCCGAGGGGCGCTGCACAGCACCCCGTGAAGAGGTCGTTGATGCGCTTCTGGTTGTTCTCGCCCAGCACGTC
>JAIEHQ010000052.1 GCA_029065825.1 Alistipes sp. | reverse complement strand
GCTTTATTATTAACTATTTAACGAGCGATTGTATCGCAAAAAAGAAAATTTCCACAATGGAAGAGATGAACAAAACGGTTGCGAACGAGAATTTCGACTGGAACGCATTCGAGAACGACCTGGGCGTTTACGACCAGCCCAAAGAGCAGATCGGCGAGGCTTACGACAAGACCCTGTCCAACATTGCCGCCAACGAGGTGACCGAAGGTACGGTTATCGGCATCAACAAGCGCGAGGTGGTGGTCAATATCGGCTACAAGAGCGAGGGTATCATCCCCGTATCGGAGTTCCGTTACAATCCGGATCTGAAGGTGGGCGACAAGATCGAGGTCTATGTCGAGTCCCCCGAGGATAAGAACGGCCAGCTGGCTCTGTCGCACAAGAAGGCGCGCCAGCTCAAGTCGTGGGACCGCGTGAACGAGGCGCTGGAGAAGGACGAGATCATCAAGGGTTACATCAAGTGCCGCACCAAGGGCGGTATGATCGTCGATGTATTCGGCATCGAGGCCTTCCTGCCGGGTTCGCAGATCGACGTGAAGCCGATCCGCGACTACGACGTATATGTAGATAAGACGATGGAGTTCAAGGTCGTGAAGATCAACCAGGAGTTCCGCAACGTCGTCGTATCGCACAAGGCGCTCATCGAGGCCGAACTCGAGGCGCAGAAGCAGGTGATCATGTCGAAACTCGAGAAGGGCCAGATCCTGGAGGGTACCGTGAAGAACATTACCTCCTACGGCGTATTCGTCGATCTGGGCGGCGTGGACGGTCTGATCCACATTACCGACCTTTCGTGGGGCCGCGTGAACCACCCCGAGGAGATCGTTGCGCTGGACGAGAAGATCCGCGTCGTGATCCTCGACTTCGACGATACGAAGAAGCGCATCGCCCTGGGTCTGAAGCAGCTCGCTCCGCACCCCTGGGAGGCTCTGGATGCCGAGCTGAAGGTGGGCGACCACGTGAAGGGCAAGGTCGTCGTGATGGCCGACTACGGTGCGTTCGTCGAGATCGCTCCGGGCGTAGAGGGCCTGATCCACGTATCGGAGATGTCCTGGAGCCAGCACCTGCGTTCGGCTCAGGATTTCATGAAGGTCGGCGACGAAGTCGAGGCCGTTATCCTGACGCTCGACCGCAACGAGCGCAAGATGTCGCTGGGCATCAAGCAGCTCACTCCCGATCCCTGGGCCGATATCGAGACCCGCTATCCGGTCGGTTCGAAGTGCCACGCCAAGGTGCGTAACTTCACCAACTTCGGCGTATTCGTCGAGATCGAGGAGGGTATCGACGGTCTGATCCACATTTCCGACCTGAGCTGGACCAAGAAGGTAAAGCATCCGGGCGAGTTCACGTCGGTTGGTGCCGATATCGAGGTAGTCGTGCTGGAGGTCGATAAGGACAACCGCCGTCTGTCGCTCGGCCACAAGCAGCTCGAGGAGAACCCCTGGAACGAGTTCGAGAGCCAGTTCCCCCTCGATTCGATCCACGAGGGTACGATCATCGAGATGACCGACAAGGGCGCTGTCGTATCGCTGGGCGAGAACATCGAGGGCTTCGCTCCCACGCGTCAGCTCGCCAAGGAGGACGGCACGACCGCCACGCTGGGCGAGAAGCTGCCCTTCAAGATTCTCGAGTTCTCGAAGGGTACCAAGCGCGTCACGCTGTCGCACACCCGTGTATTCGAGGAGGCGAAACGTGCCGAGCGCGCCGAGCAGGCTGCCGAGAAGAAGGCTGCTGCCGAGGCTACGAAGTCGTCCGTGAAGAAGATCAACGCTTCGGTCGAGAAGACCACGCTGGGCGATATCGCCGGTCTGGCCGAGTTGAAGGACGCTCTGGAGGCTGCTGCCAGAAAAGAGGAGAAGTAGTCGTTCCGACGACCATGTGTGAACCGCCCCGACCTCAGCAGGTCGGGGCGGTTTTTCTTCCGGGAGCGGATTTTTCTTAGTTTTGTCCCTGTTTCAAGGTGGATTGTTATGGATTTGGAGCGATTCAGAAGTTATTGCCTCGCTTTGGAGGGTGTCTCCGAGAAGATGCCGTTCGGCAGGTTTGCGGCCCGCTACGACTCGGTGCTGGCGTTTTACGTCTCGGGACACATGTTCTGCTTCGTCGATATCGACGACTTCACGTTTGTCGATGTCAAGTCGTCGCCCGACGGGATTGCGGAGCTTCAGGCGCGGTACGTCTCCTGGGACCGGCCGCTGAACCGCAGCCTCCGGTATTGGATCCGCATCCGCTTCGGAGGCGACGTTGCGGACGAGACCGTCTGCGCGCTGGTTGCCCGCGCCTATGATCTGGTGAAGGCGCAATATGCCCGGCCGCCCCGCCTCCGAAAGCGGCGGGACGGCGCTTAGTACGCCGCTGCCGCCGTCGGTATGCGACACCGCCCCGCTGTGCAAGCGGGGCGGTGTCGTTGTAGGGAGGGCCGTTGCGGTCCGTCAGTCGCCGAGCTGCCAGCCGCCGCCCAGGGCCTTGTAGAGCTGCACCAGGGCCAGGTGTTCGTCCCGCACGGCGTTGCTCAGTCCGATCTGTGCGTCGAAGTAGCGGCGCTGGGCATCCAGCACGTCAATGTAGTTGATCGCTCCGTTCCGGTATTGGAGGTAGGCCAGTTCGACGTACTTGCGGGCGGCATCGCGCAGCGTGGCCTTGAGGGTGGCCGTCTTGCGGAGGTTGCGGTAGGTGATGACCGCGTCGTTGGCCTCGCGGAGCACCTCCAGCACCTTCTGTTCGTAGCCGTAGCGTGCCTCGTCGTAGGCGGCCAGTGCGGCGCGGTAGCGGGCCTGCTTGTGGCCGAATCCGAAGACGGGGCTGGCCAGCCGTCCGACGACGTACGAGAAGGGCGAACGGAAGAAGCCGCTCAGGTCGTCGTTCTCCAGACCGCCCGTCAGGTTGAAGCTCAGCCGGGGGAAGCGGTCGGCGTAGGCGATGCCGACGGAGGCCATCGCCGCGCGCAGCTGCTGTTCGGAGGCCCGCACGTCGGGGCGGCGCTGGAGCAGTCCCGACGGCACTCCGACGGGGAGCGAGTCGGGCAGCAGCTCGTCGATCTCCATGCGGTGGCGCTCGATCCGGAGATCGGGCGTTTCGCCCATCAGCAGGGCGATGGCGTTCTCGGTGGTCTCGATGCGCCGTTCGAGGTCGGGGATGAGGGTCGCCGTCGAGGCGTACTCCACCTGGGCCTGCTGATAGACCGTCTCGGAGGTCAGGCCCCCCTCGAAGCGGAGCCGTGCCTGCTCGACCCCCTCGTTGCGGGTGGCGAGCGTCCGCCGGACGATGGAGAGTTCGTTGTCGAGCGCCACCAGCCGGAAATAGGCCGCGGCCACCTCCGCCACGAGGGTCATCCGCATGGCCCGCTCCTCCTCGATCGAAGCCTCGTAGCGGGCACCGCTCCGGCGCTTGGCCCAGCGGAGGTTGCCCCACAGGTCGAGTTCCCAGGCCAGCGACACTTTCGCGCCGAACTCGGGATCGCGTGACGGAGACTCTCCGGCGTAATCGTTGGTTTCGTAGTCGCCGTAGCCCGAAGCGGTAAGGTTCGGCAGCCGCTCGGCCTTGTCGATCCGGTAGAGCTGGCGCATCTGTTCGACGCGCGCGGCGGCGGCCAGCATGTCGCGGTTGTTTGCCAGTGTCCGCTCGATGATGCGGCACAGGTGCGCATCGCCGTAGAAGCGCCACCACTCCATGTCGGCGATGGTCAGCGAGTCGGTCGCCGCTCCGGCGGCGATCCGCTCGGGAAGCGCCACGTCGGGAGCCTGGCAGCGGCGTACGGGCGAGCAGGCGGCCAGCCAGCCGATCGCCGCCAGCGATATGAGGATTGCAAGTCGTTTCATCGTTTCAGTTTGGTTTTGATGCGATAGACCCATACGAAGAAGAAGGGTACGAAGACGATGCCTGCGGTAATGGCCACCAGCATGCCGAAGAAGACACCCGTGCCGATACCCTGCCTGCTGGCCGAGCCGGGCCCCGAGGCGAAGACCAGGGGAAGCAGGCCGAGGATGAAGGCCAGCGAGGTCATCACGATGGGGCGGAAGCGCAGGCGTGCGGCGGTAAAGGCCGCTGTGACGGCATCGCGCCCCTTCTCGACCTCCTCTTTGGCGAATTCGACGATCAGGATGGCGTTCTTGGCCACCAGACCCACGAGCATGACCAGGCCGATCTGGAAGTAGATGTTGTTCTCCAGTCCGCAGACCCAGATGCCCAGGTAGGCGCCGATGCCGGCCACCGGCAGGGAGAGGATCACGGCGATGGGGACCGTCCAGCTTTCGTACTGGGCCGCCAGGAAGAGGAAGACGAAGAGGAAGGCGAGGGCCAGCACCGCGCCGGTCTGACCGCTCACGTGCTTCTCCTGATAGGAGAGTCCGCTCCACTCGACACCGATCGAGGCGGGCAGCTTTTCGCGCACGATCCGCTCCAGTTCGGCCATCGCCTGTCCCGAGCTGTATCCGTGGGCCGCTTCGCCCGTGATGGTCGCCGCGTGGAACATGTTGAAGCGCTTGACGGTGCCCGCGCCCGTGGTATAGTGGGTCGTGCCGAGCGACGTGATGGGGATCATCGCACCGTCGGCTCCGCGCACGAAGAAGAGGTTCAGGTTGTTGCGGTCGGCACGGTAGGAGGCGTCGGCCTGGATATAGACGCGGTAGATGCGGTTGAACATGTTGAAGTCATTGACGTAGATCGAACCCGTGAAGGCCTTCATCGTCGAGAAGATGTCCGACATGGAGACACCCAGCAGCTGGGCCTTGTCGCGGTCCACGTCGAAGTAGAGCTGCGGGATGTCGGCCTGCATCGAGGAGGCGAGGCCCGCGAACTGGGGCCGCTGCGAGGCGTAGTGCAGCAGCGAATCGACCGCCCGCTGCAGGTCGGCGTATCCTGCGTCGCCGCGCGCTTCGAGCACCATCTCGAAGCCGCCCGAGGTGCCCAGCCCCGGGATGACGGGCGGGGTCGAGAGATAGACCTTCGATTCGGGGTAGCGCGACAGTTCGCGCCGCACGCGCTGCATCACCTCCGAGATCTGCTCCGTCTTGCGCTCCTTCCACGACTTGAGGATCACGGTCAGCTGGCTGCGACCCTGGTTGTTGCCCACGCGGGGACTCGATCCCGTCACGTTGAGGACATACTCCACGTCGGGATCCTGCATCAGGAACTCCATCGCGCGCCCCGTCACGCGGCGCGTCCGCTCGATGGTCGCCCCCTCGGGCAGTTCGAGTTCGACGGTAAAGTAGCCCTGGTCCTCCTGCGGCATGAAACTCTGGGGGACCAGGCGGTTCATCAGCCAGATGCCGACCAGGACGATGCCGAAGGCGGCGAACATGCGGCGCGAGCGGGTCAGCGCCCGGGCGATCATGCGCACGTAGAGCTTGTTGCCCCGGGCGAGCGCCACGTTGATGTAGCGGAAGAACTTGTTCTTGCGTCCCGTCTTCTCGGGGCGCAGGAAGAGCGAGCACATGACGGGGCTGAGCGTGAGGGCCACCACCGTGGAGATGATGACCGAGACGGCGATGGTGACGGTAAACTGGCGGTAGAGCTGTCCCGTGATGCCCGAAAGGAAACTTACGGGGACGAATACGGCGCACAGCACCAGCGACATGGCGATCAGCGCCCCGCTCAGGCTGCGCATCGCTTTCTTGGTCGCCTCGTAGGGGGAGAGTCCCTCTTCGTGCATGATGCGATCGACGTTCTCGACCACCACGATCGCGTCATCGACCACGATGCCGATGGCGAGGATCAGGCCCAGCAGCGTGAGCATGTTGAGCGAGAAGCCGAAGATCATCATCACGCCGAAGGTGCCCACGAGCGAGATCGGGACCGCGACGATCGGGATGAGCGTCGCGCGCCAGCTCTGCAGCGAGAGGAAGACCACCAGGATGACCAGCAGCAGCGCCTCGAAGAGGGTCTGATAGACGTGGTGGATCGACTCGGAGATGTAGGTGGTCATGTCGAACGGAATCTCGTAGGAGATGCCCTCGGGGAAGTTGCGGCTGATCTCCTCCATCGCCGTCTTGACCGCCTCGGCGACCGCCATCGCGTTGGCTCCGGGCAGCATGTTGATGTTCAGCACGGCGGCGTTGCCTCCGTTGATGCCGCTTTCGGTGGTGTAGGTCGAGGCTTCGAGCGAGATTTCGGCCACGTCGCGCAGGCGGATGACCGAACCGTCGGGGTTGGCCCGCACGACGATCTGCTCGAACTCGCCCACCGACGAGAGGCGGCCCTGCGCCGTGATGGGGATCGTCACGTCGATGCCCGTCATCGGAGCCTGTCCCAGCACGCCGGCCGCCGACTCGCGGTTCTGATCCTTCAGCGCCGCCTGGAGGTCCTTGACCGTCAGGCCCAGGTCGGCCAGCTTGTCGGGGCTGACCCACACCTGCATGGCGTAGTAGCGACTGCCCACGTTCGAGATGCTGCCCACGCCGGGGATGCGCCGCAGCATGTCGAGTACGTTGAGGGTGGCGTAGTTTGAAAGGTAGATCTCGTCGAACTTCGGGTCGGACGAGAGCAGCGTGATGGTCATCAGCTTGCTGGCGGCCTGCTTCTCGACCGAGATGCCGTTCTGCACCACCTCGGCCGGCAGGCGCGATTCGGCCTTCTTGAGCCGGTTCTGAATATCGACGGCCGCCAGGTCGGGGTCGGTCGCGATGTCGAAGGTCACGACGGCGGAGAAGCCGCCCGAGTTGGAGCTGGACGACTCCATGTAGATCATGCCCGGGGTGCCGTTCAGCTCCTGCTCGACGGGGGTGGCGACCGCCTGCGTGACGGTTTGTGCGTCGGCACCCGGGTAGGAGGCCGAGATGCGGACCACGGGCGGTACGATCTGCGGATACTGATCGACGGGCAGCAGCGCCAGACCGATGGCGCCGACGATGACGATGACGATCGAAAGCACCGTCGAGAAGACGGGCCGGTCGATGAAAAAGTCGCTTTTCATGGGGCTACTCCTCCTTTTGCGCCGCCTCTTCGAAAGAGGCCACAGGTTCGACTTTCATGCCGTGCGCGAGCTTGTGGTATCCCTCCACCACGATCCGTTCGGCGGGGGCCAGACCGCGCTCGATGACGAATTTGTTGCCGATCTCGGGTCCGGTCTCGACCAGTCGCTTCTCGACCACGCTGTCGCGGCGCACGACGAAGATGTAGGCACCGCCCTTCTCGATCATGATCGCCTTCTTGGGGGCCACCACGGCCCGCTCGCGCACGTCGAGCAGCAGCCGCACCTGAGTGAACTGACCGGGCAGGAGGATGTGCTCCGGATTGGGCATCTCGGCGCGCACGGAGAAGGTTCCCGTGCGGGGATCGACCTGCGGATCGGCGAAATCGACCAGTCCCCGGTAGGGATACTGCGCTCCGTCAGCCAGCGTGACGGTAATGTAGGGATCCCACTTGCGGGTGGAGTCCTTGTGTCCCAGATTGACGTTGCGGGCTTTCGAGCGCAGGTAGTCGAGCGCCGTCATGCTGAAATCGACCCGCACCGTGTCGCTCTTGACAACGGTCGCCAGCAGCGATTTGCCGCCCGGGCCGACCAGCGTGCCGATGTCGGCGTTGCGTTCGGAGATATAGCCCGAGATGGGGGAGCGGACGGTGGTGTAGCCGAGCGTCGTCTCGGCCTGCGTGAGGTCGGCCTCGCCGACTACCACGTCGGCGGCGGCGCTTTCGTAGGAGGCTATGGCGTTGTCGAGGTCGAGCTGGCTGGCGGCGTTCTGCTCGTAGAGCGGACGGATGCGGTTCAGGTCGCGTTCGGCCTTGAGGGCGTGTGCCCGGGCCTTGTTCAGCTGGGCCTTGGCCCGATCGACGCGCGCACGGTAGATTTTGGGGTCGATCACGAAGAGCGTCTGCCCCTTTTCGATGTAGGTTCCTTCGGCGAAGAGCATCTTTTCGAGATAGCCTTCGACGCGCGCCCGGATCTCGACGAACTGCTGGGCGCGGATGCGGCCCACGTAGTCGCCGTAGATGTTCACGTCCTCCGTCGCGACCGGTTCGACCTCGACCACCGGAAGCTGCACCGCGACCGGACGGGGGCGCAGCCAGACGGTCAGTGCGATTCCTGCCGCAGCCGCCAGGAAGACGGCCAGCGCCCACTGCCGGAGCGAGAACTTGCGGCGGCGCTCCTTCGCGGGGCGCTTGCGGGGACGCTCCCATTTGAGGTCCCTCAGATTCCGGGTCATTCGATCCAATTTCTTCTTCATCTTTCAATCGGGTTTGGACGGGGAGTTTCAAAAGTTCTGCCGCTTCGGCCTGATTTTTGTAATACTATATTTATCAGAACGATAATGTTTCGGAATCCCGGGTGTGCGAACCATTCCGTTTGTGGAACGGAATGCGCCGGTGTGGAATTATTCCACAGTCGCCCGCCGCATCTGTCGCGGGTTTCTTATCTTTGCGCCGTCATTACGAACCGAAAGTTCCGATTGCGATGAAAAAAACGATTCTGATTCTTTTGCTTGGCCTTGTGCTGGCGGGTGCTGCGGAGGGCCGCGAGGTGTATCCGCTCAACGACTCCTGGGCTTTCTCCTTCCGTCATGAGAACAGCAGCGACAACGCCCGCTGCGTGACGCTGCCCCATACCTGGAACCTCGATGCGCTGGCCGGCGGGGGCGACTACCTGCGCACGACGGCCGACTACCAGCGGCGGCTCTATGTGCCCAGGCAGTGGAGCGGGCAGCGGCTCTTCCTGAAGTTCTACGGTGTCGAGAGTACGGCCGCGCTGCTGGTGAATGGCCGCTATGTCGGCGAGCACCGGGGCGGCACGACCGCCTTCGTCTTCGAAATCACGGACCGGGTGCGCTTCGGCGAGGAGAACCAGCTGCGTGTGGTCGTCTGCAATGCCGCGAACGGAGAGGTGCTGCCGCTCTCGTCGGTGCATAACCTCTACGGAGGCATCCACCGCCCGGTGGAGCTGATCGTGACCGGGCCGACGGCCGTTTCGCCCCTGCATCTGGGGTCGGACGGGGTGCTCGTCCGTCCCCGGACGGTCTCGGCCGAGCGGGTCGAGGCCGATGCGGAGATCTACCTTACCTCGCGCGGGGAGAGCGCCTGCCGGCTGACGGTCGAGGTGCGCGATGCGGGCGACAGCCTCGTAGCCGCCAAGACGCTCCGGGCGAAGATCGACGGCAAGCCGGTCGCGGTGCCCTTCGTCATCGGACGGCCCCGGCTCTGGAGCACGGACGATCCTGCGCTTTACCGGGTTTGCGTTCGGGCGGAGAGCGACTCTTCGAGCGACGAGGTGTGTGTCGAGACAGGGTTTCGCAACCTGCGCTTTACGGCCGACGAGGGATTCCGGCTCAACGATTCGCTGGTTCCGGTGCGCGGCGTGACGCTCTACTACGATCGCGCGGGGCGGGCGAACGCCCTGACCGACGGCGACTACGACGAGGATTTCGCCTTGCTGCGCGAGCTGGGAGCCAATGCCCTGCGTTCGCCGGCCGGACCCCACGCGCCGCATCTTTACGATCTGTGCGACCGGGAGGGGGTGTTGGTATGGATCGATCTGCCCCTGATCCGCGCCCCCTATCTGAGCGATCTCTCCTATTATCCTGCGCCGCGCATCGAGGAGAACGGTCGGCTTCAGCTGAGCGAGATCATCGCCCAGAATATCAACCGTCCGTCGGTGGTCATGTGGGGGCTGTTCGACAGGCTCTGGCAGCGGGGCGAGAATCCCGTGCCCTACGTGCGATCGCTCCAGGAACAGGCCCGCCGCAGCGATCCGTCGCGCTCCACCGTCGCATGCAGCAATCAGGACGGCGAACTGAACCGGATAACCGATCTGGTGGTCTGGGCGCAGGAGGTCGGATGGGACAAGGGGCATACGGACGATCTGGCCGTCTGGCTCGAACGCCTCCATGCCGGCTGGCCCGAGCTTCGTTCGGGCGTGTGCTACGGCGGTGCCGGATCGCCCGAGCAGCAGTTCGCACCGGCGCGTCGCCCCGGTGCGCCCCTGCCGCAGACGGAGGGGCGGCAGACCCGTTTCCACGAGGACTATACCCGTTATCTGCTGCGCGATACGCTGCTGTGGGGCGTGTGGATCAATACCCTGTGCGACTACGGCTCGGTTCGGGAGCCGCAGGGGGTCGAGGCGACGGGACTCGTGACGATGGATCGTCGCCAGCGCAAGGATGCCTTCTATCTTTACAAGGCGCTCTGGAACGGAGAGGTCCCGACCCTCCGCATCGCCGATCGCCGTCGCGACCGCCGCGATGCGGGGTTGCAGACCGTCACGGTGTACTCCTCGGCCGGGGAGCCTGTCGTGACGGTCGACGGCGATACGCTGCCCGTGCGGGAGTATGCTCCGTGCATCTATCGCTGCGATTCGGTGCGCATGCGGGGCCGGGTCCGCATCGAAGCTGCGGCCGGAGCGCTGCGCGACGAGGCGATTTTTACCGGAGACTGGCCTTTGATAGCGCCGCAGCGCCGGGACCTTCCGCAAACAGGAGGTCTGCTGCGGATAGATTAGGGGCGAAGGGCAGGCGGTCGGAGAAGACCTGGACGTAGGGCTCGGCGGAGAACGCCGGGTCCTCGCTGTTTCTGGGGCGCAGGTCGAGGTCGCCGGCTGCCGCCTCGACGTAGGATTCCGAGATGCGCGGCATCGTTCCGCCGAAGGCTTCGAGCAGGATGCGGGTAAGCTCCAGGTCGTAGTCGGCCAAAAAGTCGAAGCGGCGGCGGTAGAAGGGTTCGAATCGCTCGCGGTAGTGGTCGAAATAGGGCGAACCCCGGTAGCCCGACACGAGCGACATCCAGTGCTGGTGCTGCCAGCGCTTCGAGTAGTCGAGCCGCACCTCGCGCATCGGGGTGCGGGGGCGGTCGGCGTTGCGGACGTGGGCCGTCAGTTCCATTACGCCGCCTGAGGTCAGGATCCGCGCCCGGTTGCGCTCGGAGCGCTTGACGAAGTGTTCGCCCAGGTCGATCACGCACTCGTCGCGGAGCAGCCGGGCGAAATAGGCGACCGATCCGAGGTAAGCTGCCGGAAGAATCGTCATAAGGCGCTGCGGGTTTCGGGTTCGATCCAGTCGCCGCCGGCCTTGATGAGCGCCACCAGCCGGTCGAGCGCCTCCTCCTGGGGTATGTTCTTCTCCACGACGGTGCGCCCCTTGTAGAGGGTGATGCGTCCGGGGGCGGCCCCGACATAGCCGTAGTCGGCATCGGCCATCTCGCCGGGACCGTTCACGATGCAGCCCATCACGCCGATGCGCAGGTTTTTGAGGTGGGCGGTGCGGGCGCGTATCGCGGCGAGCGTGCCTTCGATGTCGTAGAGCGTGCGGCCGCAGCTCGGGCAGGCTATGTATTCGGTGCGCGACATGCGCACGCGGGCCGCCTGCAGGATCATCAGCTCGATCTGTTCGGTTTCCGCATCGGTCAGGCAGGGGGCTTCGATGCGGATGCCATCTGCGAGGCCGTCGAGAAAGAGCGCCCCCAGGTCGGCGGCGGCTTTGACGGCGACCTGCTCGACGGTGGGGTCGTCGTAGCGGCGGGCGACGGCCACCGGCTCGTCGGCCCGGTCGAGGTTCAGGATCGCGGCCCGCAGCTCTGCCGTCGGGTTGCCCGATACGGCTTCGATCACGCGCCATTGGGCGGGCAGTTCGGAGTGGATGAGCGGGGTCTGGATCGGACTGCGGCGGCGGTACTGCGTGGGCGAGTAGCGTTCGGGGTGGGCGACCTCGAACCGTCCCTCGCGGCGGGCGAAGTGGTCGGCCAGCAGGCGGGCGACGGGAATTTCGTTTTCGGGCGCTTCGGTCAGCGAGACGCGGATCGTATCGCCGATGCCGTCGGCCAGCAGCGCCCCGATGCCCACGGCGCTCTTGATGCGCCCCTCCAGTCCGTTGCCGGCCTCCGTGACACCCAAGTGCAGCGGGTAGCGCATCCCTTCGCGCTCCATCGCCTCGACGAGCAGCCGGTAGGCGGCCACCATGACCCGGGTGTTGCTCGATTTCATCGAGACCGCCACCTGGTCGAAGTCGTGCTCGCGGCAGACGCGGAGGAACTCCATCGCCGAGGCCACCATCCCTTCGGGCGTGTCGCCCCACTCGTCGAAGATCCGCTTGGCGAGCGATCCGTGGTTCACGCCGATGCGGATCGCCACCCCGCGCCGGCGGCACTGCTCGATGAGCGCCTCGAACTCGCCGTGCGAGGAGCGGTAGTTGCCCGGGTTGATGCGTACCTTATCGACGTATTCGGCGGCGATGGCCGCCACCTCGGGAACGAAATGGATGTCGGCGACCAGGGCCGTCGGGCATCCCCGCTCGCGCAGCCCCTGTGCGATCCGCTGCAGGTTCTCCCCCTCGCGGCGGCCCTGGGCCGTGAGCCGCACGATCTCGCCGCCGGCCCGATGGATGCGTTCGATCTGGGCGAGGCAGGCCTCCGTGTCGCAGGTGGCGGTGTTGGTCATCGACTGCACGGCGATCGGATGGCCGTCGCCGATGGTTATGCGGCCGATGCGCACCGCGCAGCTCGGTCGTCGTTCGTATCCGGTAAGATTCATCGCTTGTTGATTGATTGTCCCGCAAAAATAGGCATTTTCCGCCACAATCGGAAGCGTCGTCCCGGCTTCGCACGGTCCGGCAGCGGCGTAGCGGGCGGAAACAGGGGTCGGATAACTTTCTGTTATCCGTCATAACTATTTTTCCCTTGTTTCGGCAGGTAAAGCGCCCTATCTTTGCGGCATTGCTTATGAAAAGTTATTGACTTATGAAAAAAGGAAACATCCAATCGTCCGGATTGCAGGCGTTGTTCGTCGTTTTGCTGGTCGGCTCGCTTTTCGTTTCGCCGGCGGTGGCGCTCTTTGCGGGCATTCTGTTCGCCCTGATTCTCGGCAACCCATTCCCGGCGCAGAGCAAGAAGGCATCGAAGCTGCTGTTGCAGTGGTGCGTCGTGGGCCTCGGCTTCGGAATGAACTTCCACGAATCGCTGGCTGCCGGGCGCGACGGCATGATCTTCACGGTCGTGTCGGTGGTCATGGTGATGGTCGTGGGGGTATTGGCCGCCCGGCTGTTGTGCGTGGACCGCAAGAGCGGTTATCTGATCGCTTCGGGCACGGCCATTTGCGGCGGAAGCGCCATCGCGGCGGTGGCTCCCGTGATCGATGCCGACGAGAACCAGACCTCCCTGTCGCTGGCGACGATATTCATTCTCAATGCCGTTGCGCTGTTCGTCTTCCCGGTCGTGGGCCGCTGGCTGGAGATGGGACAGGTGCAGTTCGGCACCTGGGCCGCCATCGCCATCCACGACACCAGTTCGGTCGTGGGAGCGGGTGCCGCCTACGGCGAGGAGGCGCTCAAGGTGGCGACGACCGTCAAGCTGACCCGGGCGCTCTGGATCATTCCCCTCTCGCTGGTCTCGGCGCTCATCTTCCGCCAGAAGGGCAAGAAGGTGCAAATTCCCTGGTTCATCCTCTGGTTCATCGCGGCGATGCTGCTCAACACCTATTGCACCCTGCCAGGCCAGCTGACGCACGGCATCTCGGTCGCCGCCCGCAGCGGTCTGTCGGCTACGCTTTTCCTCATCGGCGGGGGACTCTCGGTCGATGTGATCCGCAAGGTGGGACTCAAGCCGCTCGTGCTGGGTGTCGTGCTGTGGGCCGTCATCTCCTTCGTCTCGCTGGCCGTCATCCTGATGCTGTAGGGCTGCGGTAATTTCGTGATCCGTCCGGGAACGCAAGGTTCCGGGCGGATTTTTCATTTCCCCTGCTTCCTCCCGCATTCGGGGCGGTTTCCGCCGCGCTCCGCAGTCGGCCCTGCCTGCCGGAAACGGGGGCGGTTGCCTGCGCCGGGCGGAGACCCGTCGTGCAGGGCTTCGGGGCGGAGACGATCTTGCCGCAAACGAAAAGAGGACGCGCCGGAAAGCGCGTCCTCTCGTTCCCGTCGTGGCGGGAGACTATTTCTTGTTGTTGAAAGCGGCCATCTTGCCGATCAGCATGATGATCTTGTTCGAGTAGCCCCACTCGTTGTCGTACCACGAAACGAGCTTCATGAAGCGGTCGTTGAGGGCGATGCCGGCCTTCGCGTCGAAGATCGAGGTGCGCGGATCGCTCGTGAAGTCGGTCGATACCACGTCGTCCTCGGTGTAGCCCAGGATGCCCTTCAGCTCGTTCTCGGAAGCGCGCTTCACGGCTGCCTTGACCTCCTCGTAGGTGGCTGCCTTCTCCAGACGGACGGTCAGATCGACCACCGAAACGTCGAGCGTCGGCACGCGGAACGACATGCCGGTCAGCTTGCCTGCCAGTGCGGGGATGACCTTGCCCACGGCCTTGGCCGCACCCGTCGAGGAGGGGATGATGTTGCCGCCGGCGGCACGTCCGCCGCGCCAGTCCTTCAGCGAGGGACCATCGACGGTCTTCTGCGTGGCGGTGGTCGCGTGTACGGTGGTCATCAGACCCTCGACGATGCCGAAGTTGTCGTTGATGACCTTGGCCAGCGGAGCCAGGCAGTTGGTGGTGCACGATGCGTTCGAGACGATGTCCTGGCCGGCGTAGGTGTCGGCGTTCACACCGCATACGAACATCGGGGTGTCGTCCTTCGACGGAGCCGACATGACTACGTACTTGGCACCCGCTTTCAGGTGAGCCTCCGATTTCTCGCGCGTGAGGAACAGACCGGTCGATTCGACGACGTACTCGGCACCCACTTCGTCCCACTTCAGGTTGGCGGGATCCTTCTCGGCCGTTACGCGGATGGCGTGGCCGTTTACCACGAGCTTGCCGTCACAGACCTCGATCGTACCGTTGAACTGGCCGTGTACCGAGTCGTACTTGAGCATGTAAGCCATGTAATCTACCGGAATCAGGTCGTTGATTCCTACTACCTCGATGGTGTCGGCATTGTTGCATGCGGCACGGAATACCAGACGGCCGATACGACCGAAACCGTTGATACCAATTTTGATTTTCGACATGACGTTATTATTTTAAGTGAATATTGATCCCTGTGTTCCGACTTTGTTAGTCAAAGACAAAATTACGCACTTTTGGCGGGATAAGCAAATATTCCGCCGATTTATTTCGGGTGCGGCGCTCCCCTCCCGGACCGCCCGCAGGAGCGGCGGGCTATTTCTCGGAAAAGACCTTCGCCCGGGCGCGTTTGGCCATTGCCGAGGCGAAGACGAACGCGTTCAGCTCGGGGTTGTCGGCCTGCAGGATCTCGTCCTTGGTGCCCTCCCACCACTTGCGTCCTTCGTGGATATAGACGATCTTTTCGCCGATCTCCATCACGGAGTTCATGTCGTGGGTGTTGATGATGGTCGTGATGCCGTATTCGTGGGTGATCTCGTGGATCAGGTTGTCGATCACGATCGAGGTTTGGGGGTCGAGTCCCGAGTTGGGTTCGTCGCAGAAGAGGTATTTGGGGTTGAGCACGATGGCGCGGGCGATCGCCACGCGCTTGATCATGCCGCCGCTCAGCTCGGCGGGGTAGAGCTCGCCGGCGTTGCTGAGCCGCACGCGCTGGAGGCAGAACTCGACTCGCGCGCGCTTCTCCTCCTCGCTCTGTTCGGTAAAGAGGTCGAGCGGCAGCTGGACGTTCTCCGCCACGGTCGAGGAGTCGAGCAGCGCCCCGCCCTGGAAGATCATGCCGATGTCGCGGCGGATCGCCTTGCGCTCCTTGAATCCGAGGGCCGTGAAGTCGGTCTCGTCGTAGCGTATGGTGCCCGAATCGACCGGGTGCAGTCCCACCAGGCTCTTGAGCAGCACCGTCTTGCCCGAACCGCTCTTGCCGATGATCAGGTTGGTCTTGCCGGTCTCGAATTCGGCCGATATGTCGTCGAGCACGGTGTGGCCTTCGAACGATTTCGAAATATGTTCCGCGGTTATCATATGAGCAGGATTTGCGTGAGGATCAGGTTGAAGATCATGATGACGATCGAGCTGGCGACCACCGCCCGCGTCGAGGCCGTGCCCACCTCGAGCGAGTTGCCCTTGGCGTAGTAGCCGAAGAAGGCGGAGATCGAGGTGATGATGAAGGCGAAGAAGGCCATCTTGATCAGCGTATAGACGATCGAGTAGGGGCGGAAGTCGTAGAGGAGTCCTTCGATGTAGTCGTCCGGAATCATGATGCCCGTCAGTACGGAGATCGCGTAGCCGCCGGCGATGCCGATCAGGATGCTCAGGATCGCCAGAAAGGGGAAGAAGAACACCGTGGCCACGATCTTCGGGAGGATCAGGTAGGAGGCCGAATTGACCCCCATGATCTCCAGCGCGTCGATCTGTTCGGTGATGCGCATGGTGCCGATCTCGGAGGCGATGCTCGACCCGACCTTTCCGGCCAGGATCAGCGCCACGACCGTCGAGGAGAATTCGAGGATCATCGTCTCGCGCGTGGCGTAGCCGATCAGGTACTGCGGAATGAAGGGCGATTCGAGGTTGATCGACATCTGGAGCGTGATGACCGCGCCGATGAAGACCGAGATGATGGCCGTCAGGCCGATCGAGTCGAGTCCGAGCGCCTCCATCTCGCGGACGATGCGGCGGCGGTAGATCGATATCTTTTCGGGCCGGGAGAAGACCTTGCCCATGAGCAGGGTGTAGCGGCCGATCTGTTCGAGTATCTTGAGCATGGCGGGACTACTGTGCGTTTTTGTCGGAGTCGGGCATCTCTTCGAAATCGACGTAGTCGCCCACGTCGCGGCGGATGCGTTTTTCGGGGGCGTCGGCCGTCTTGCGGATCTTTACCTCGCCCTCGCGGTTGCGGGAGGTGTGGCCGCCGGCGGTCGTGCCGGAGCCGAACTGCTTCTCCATGTCGCGCCGCATGCGGTAGAGCTTCCAGCGGAACGAGAAGACGATCGCGGCGAAGAGCAGCATGAGTCCGAGTACGGCATATACGACAAACATGGCGATGCCCTCCAGCACCGAGGGTGCGAAGAGCGCCAGCAGCAGGAGCAGCAGGCAGAAAAGCGGATTGCGCCGCACGAAGCCGGTCAGACCGTCGATAAGAGCCGTCAGAAAATTCATCGGTTCGGGAATCGTTGGTTTATAATAGGACAAAGGTAGAAAAAAATCGGCCATTAGCGGCGGGCAGGTTCGATTTCTCGATTAAAAGTGCTATTTTTGAACCGGAAATCAAATCATATCGAAAATATTATGTTGCTGGACAAACTTACTGCCATTTCTCCCGTCGATGGCCGCTACCGCAATCAAACGGAGAAACTGGCCGATTATTTTTCGGAATACGCACTGATTCGTTACCGTGTGCGGGTCGAGGTGGAATACTTCATCGCTCTGTGCGAGCTGCCGCTGCCCGAACTGCGGGCGGTGGATCCCGCCTCGTTCGAGGCGCTGCGCTCCGTCTATCGCGACTTTACCGAGCAGGATGCGCTGCGCGTCAAGGAGATCGAGTCCGTGACCAACCACGACGTGAAAGCCGTCGAGTACCTGCTCAAGGAGAAGATGGACGCGCTGGGCCTGTCGGACTTCAAGGAGTTCGTGCACTTCGGGCTCACGTCGCAGGATGTGAACAACACGTCGATCCCGCTCACGCTCAAGGATGCGATCGCGGAGGTCTATCTGCCCGAGGCCGAGGAGCTGGTGGCGACGCTGCGCGCGATGGCCGAGGAGTGGCGCGGGGTGCCGATGCTGGCGCGCACGCACGGTCAGCCGGCTTCGCCCACGCGTCTGGGCAAGGAGATCGCCGTATTCGTGGAGCGGCTCGACAAGCAGCTTGCGCAGCTGCGTGCGCTGCCCGTGCCGGCCAAGTTCGGCGGCGCGACCGGCAACTTCAACGCACACCACGTCGCCTATCCCGCGATCGACTGGGTGGCTTTCGCCAACCGGTTCGTCGGCGGGCAGCTGGGGCTGGAGCGCTCGCAGTACACCACCCAGATCGAGCATTACGACAACCTGGCGGCGATCTTCGACAACCTGAAGCGCATCGACACGATCCTGATCGACCTCTGCCGCGACGTGTGGACCTACATTTCGATGGAGTACTTCAAGCAGCGGATCAAGGCGGGCGAGGTCGGTTCGAGCGCCATGCCCCATAAGGTCAATCCCATCGACTTCGAGAACGCCGAGGGCAACCTGGGCATCGCCAGCGCCGTGTACGAGCACCTGGCCTCGAAGCTGCCCGTTTCGCGCCTGCAGCGCGACCTGACCGACTCGACCGTGCTGCGCAACATCGGCGTGCCGATGGCCCATGCGCTGATCGCCCTGCGCTCGCTCAAGAAGGGGCTGGGCAAGCTGCTGCTCAACCGCGAGGCGATCGACCGCGACCTGGAGAACAACTGGGCCGTCGTGGCCGAGGGCATCCAGACCGTGCTGCGCCGTGCGGGTTATCCCTCGCCCTACGAGGCGCTCAAGGCGCTCACGCGGACCAACGCCCACATTACCCGCGAGTCGATCGCCGCGTTCGTGGCCGAACTCGATGTCGAGGAGTCGGTGCGCGAGGAGCTGCGAGCCATCACGCCGCAGAGCTATACGGGCGTGTTCGAATAGTTCGCGTCCCGCACCCCCGAGCGGATGCGCTTCCTTGCCCGGCGAGGAGGCGCATCCCTCTTTTTCCGCCCCTGCTGCGGGCGGGATGCCGCAGGGCGCGCCCGGGAATTGTACGCCCGGGATTTGCAGTTGTGGCGATTCCTGCGTATATTTGCGAAAATAAGCTAAACCACCGATTGTATGAAAAAAATTGCTCTGTGCGTCGCCCTGTGCGTCGCGTTGCTGTTCGCTTCGTGCGGTAAGAGGGATTACCGCAACCTGCTCCCGGCCGATGCCTTTACGGTCGTTTCGGTCAATCCCGCCTCGATCGCCGGGAAGGCCGATGCGGGCGAGCCGACCGGAACCGTTCTCTACCGGCTCGTCGAGGGGGCGATCGATGCCGACATGTCGCCGGCCGACCGCGAGAGAATGCTCGCGCTGATCGCCGATCCCGAGAAGTCGGGACTCGATCCGCACAGTGACCTCTTCTTCTTCGCCATGCCGGACGATCTCTCCGCCGGGCGCTTTACGGCCGGTCTGCTCGGCAAGGTGAAGGATCGTGCCGCAGTGAAAGAGCTGCTCGAGTGGTGCGGAGCCGCCGACTGGGAGGAGGCCGTAGCGTCGGGGCCGACCCTCGTCCGGGGTGCTCTTCCCGAGGGGCTGCCGGAGGTCGTCGCTTTCGACGACGAGGCTTTCCTGCTGCTCTTTTCCTCCGATCCGGGTTGCGATGTCGAGGTTGTCGCGCGCAGACTTTTCGCACAGAAGCGGGGCGAGAGCCTCATGCACCGCCCGGAGCTGTCCCGTGCGTTCGATGCCGGGAGCGATATCGTGCTGGCGATGAATTACGGACCGGTCTTCGTTCAGTTCATGAGCCAGACGGGTATCGGGATGACCTCGATCCCGGGGATGGAGTTCCTGTCGCGCATGTCGTATGTCGCGCCGGTCAATTTCGAGAAGGGGCGGATCGTCTCCGAAGTGTCGCTCTTCTTCGACGGCAGGGAGGCCGAGTCGCAGTATCGCGAGTTCGTTTCGGGCGCGCAGAAGATCGACGGCGGATTCCTCGAGTCGCTGCCGGGGGGCAATCTGGCTCTGGCGGCCTGGAGCATGAAGGGTGCCCGGGTTTACGCGATGTTGCAGCAGATCCCGATGTACTCGATGCTGCTGGCGATGGCACCTCAGGTGCAGACGATACTGGAGGCGATCGACGGCGATGTCGCGCTGGCCGTTCACGGATTCGATGCCGAAAGCGACAACCTCGAAATAACCTTCCTGGCAACCGCTCCGCACGCAGGAATCGTGAAGAGTATTCTGGAGGTGGCCTCCGGGGCGGAGGAGTACGATGCCGGAGTCTATCGGCTTCGCATCGACAGCCGTCAGTGGCTCTATTTCGGCGAACGCGACGGACGTTTCTACGCGACCACCGTGCCCTGTATGGCCGCTTCGCTGGCCGAGGGATGCGGCGACTTTACCGACGCTTCGGCATTGGGCACCCTGTTCCGCGGAGCCTACGGTGCGATGAATGTCGATTTCGTGGAGATCCGGCAGCTGCTCGGCGATGTGTTCGTACCTCGCAATGAAAGCCAGGCGCAGGAACAGGCGGTGGCGATGAAGGTGCTGGAGCTGTTCGAGAAGATCGAGGTAAGAAGCGAGCGCCAGGAGCGTGCGACCTTCGTGGTCGAGATGACCGACAAGGAGCGCAATGCTGTCGCGACGATCTATGCGCTGATCGAAGAGCTGGGCGACCGGGCGCTGCAGGAGGAGTAGTGCCGCGATGCGGCGATGATTCGGAATCCGGGACGGTCGGCGGGCGTGCCGCCTCGTTCCGGGTTTTTTCGGCCTGCGGTGGCCGGGCATCGTCGTGCGGCGGGTTTTGCGTGCAGCGCGCGCTTTGTGCGGGGCACGGTAATTTTATTCGGAATTAGTTGGATGGAAACAATCGAGCTGTTGCGGGTGGTGCCCGCCGCTTTTGCCGGCGATCCCCCCTTGCGGTCGCAGGTGTGGGGCCGCGAGGTGGTGCTCCGGCGGGGCGACTGCTGCCTGATCGAGGCGGCCTCGGGAACGGGCAAGTCCTCGCTTTGCGGTTTTCTGTACGGATACCGGCGCGACTATGCGGGGGCGATCCGTTTCGACGGGGAGGATATCCGCACCTTCGGTGTGAAGCGGTGGAGCGAGGTGCGCCGCCGCATGCTGGCGATGACCTTCCAGGGGTTGCGGCTTTTTCCCGAGCTGAGCGCGCTGGACAACGTGCGGCTGAAGAACGACCTGACGGGATTTCGCTCCGAGGCATGGATCAGGGAGCTGTTCGCGGCGCTGGGGATCGCCGGCAAGCGCGACGAGCCGTTGGAGCGGCTCTCTTTCGGGCAGCGGCAGCGCGTGGCGTTCGTGCGGATGCTCTGCCAGCCGGCCGACTTTCTGATACTGGACGAGCCGATGAGCCACCTCGACGAGCGGAATGCCGCCGTCATGGCCGCGCTGCTGCGCGAAGAGCGGCGGCAGCGCGGGGTGGGGATCGTCATTACGTCGGTCGGCAAGCGGCTGTCCATGGATTACGATAAAATATTGACGCTATGACGGGGCATCCTTTTCGGCGGCTCGTCCGGCAGCATGTCGGCGGGTGGCAGCTTCTCGGTTTTTTCGCGACCACTCTGGCGGGATTCGCCATCCTGCTCGGAGCCGTGCAGTTCTATTGCGACGGGCGTTCGGCGATCGAGGCTCCCGACTCGCTGCTGGCCAACGATTTCCTGATTCTGAGCAAGGAGGTGCGCGAGGTCGGTGCAGGCAAGACTTTCTTCACGCGCGAGGAGCTGGACCGTCTGGCGGAACAGCCGTTCGTCGTCGCCTCGGGCGAATTTACGCCGGCCCGTTACCGGGTGTCGGGCGGGCTGTCGATGGGCGGGCTGCGCATGAGCACCTACCTCTTCTTCGAGAGCGTGCCCGACCGTTTTCTCGACGTGGCGAGCGAGGCCTGGCATTTCGAGGAGCGCGAGGGGCGTGTGCCGATCATTTTGCCGCGCAATTATCTGAATCTCTATAATTTCGGATTCGCATCGGCGCAGGGACTGCCGCAGCTGAGCGAGGAGCTCGTGCGGGATATTCCGCTCGATATCGAGATTGCGGGACGCGGTGCGTCGCGTCGCTTCCGGGGACAGGTGGCCGGGTTCTCCAACCGGCTCAACACCATTCTGGTGCCGGAAACCTTCATCCGCTGGTCGAACGAGCGCTACGCCGATCGCGCCGCCGGCGATCCGTCGCGGGTCATTGTGGAGGTGCGGGATGCCGCTGAGGGGGCGCTGCACGACTATCTGGCCCGAAACGGCTATCTGGTCGAGGGCGACGGTGCCCGCTCCGGACGTGCGGGGGCGGTGCTGCGCCTGGTCGCCGGAGCGATCGCCGGAATCGGTCTGCTGATTACCGTGCTTGCATTTCTGATTCTGATCCTCAGTCTTTTCCTCGTGTTGCAGAAGAACGAGCAGCAGCTCGAAGACCTGCTTCTGCTCGGCTATACGCCTGCCCGTGTGGCGCGTCCCTACCAGCTGCTGGCTGCTGGTCTGAATCTTGCGGCGCTCGCCGGAGCGCTGCTCGCGGTCGGATGGGTTCGGGGCGAATATCTTTCGCTGGTAACGTTGTTCGGCGACGGGGCGGAGACGACGGGCGGCATCTGGCCTGCGGCGATTGCAGGCCTCGGGCTCGTCGGGCTGGTCGCGGCCGTCGATTGCCTGATGATCCGCCGCAGGATCGACCGCCTCTGGGTGCGGGGCTGATCTCCGGCGTGCGCGGAATGCGGCCGTCGTGCGGGCGGATGAATCGGGAATGGGCGGAGGCCTACGGCTGCAAATGCCCCTGACGACGAACCGTATTGTCGGCCGCATTTCTCTACGTGTCGAATATGTGATTTTTTCTGAATGTCAAATGTTTGCGAGCCGCCTGCTTTCGGCGGAGGGATGTCGGTTTACAAGCCCTGCGTACCGCTGCGCCCCTATGTGCGTTATTACTGGGTGCTGAAGAGCCGGGAGAGTTTCTGCGTCCCGACCTTTCCGATCGGTTGTCCGCAGCTCATATTCCACAGGCGCTCGCCGTTGTTCGTTCGGGAGCTGGATCGTTTCCAGGATCGCTTTACCGTCAGCGGGCAGGTGGATTTCCCGGCCCATCTTCGGGCCGGGACGGATACGGAGATGATCGTGGCCGTTTTCCGTCCTCATGCGATCGGAATGTTTCTGGACACTCCGCCTTCGGCGTTCCGCAATCTTGAGATTTCGGGTTACGACCTCGGGAACAGGCGGCTCGACGAACTGGCCTCCCGGGTCTTCGACTGCGGGGATGCGGAGCGCTGCGTGCGGACGGTCGAGGAGTGGCTGCTCCGCAAGTTGTGCGGCGCTTGCTCTGCGCCGGATCCCGATCGCATCGCTCCGACCGTGAAGAGGCTTATGGAGGAGCCGGCGACCCCGGTCGCCGATCTGGCGGCCATCGCCTGTCTGGGCAAGAGGCAGTTCGAACGGGTGTTCGACCGCTGTGTGGGGATGAGGCCGAAGGAGTATGCCCGCATCGTAAGGTTTCAGAAGGCGTTGTGGCTGATGCAGCGCCGGTGGGGCGGTATGGCGGAGATAGCGTATGCGTGCGGTTATGCCGACCAGTCCCATTTCATCCGGGAGTTCAAGGCCTTCAGCGGCCGAACGCCGGGGAGGCTGCTGTGCGAGCACACTCCCTATTCCGATCTTTTCGCCGACCCCGTATGATGTCTCTTTTCTTCTATTTCGGTTGCGTGGCAGAGGCTATCTTTGCACGTGATTCCGATGGCGGTATTTGTCCCGTCGGGCGAGTTTTATGAACCGTTTGTTTTTGACTGAGTATGAAAGAAGAGGTGGATCCCCGGGAGACGACCCGGGCTTATGCGTTCGAGATGTGGATGAAGGCTCCCATGCCGATGGTAACGCTTTTCAAGCGGCTCGAAGTGTCGCCCCTGGTGCGGCAGAGCCGTAAGAAGGGGGTAAAATTCAATATGCTCATGTGCTGGTGCATCGGCCGGACGGCGAGCGAGGTAAAGGAGTTTTACCTGCTTCCCGTCGGCGGCGCGCTGATGCGCTACGACCGCATCGCCGTCAATACCATCGTGGCGGACGATCGGGGGGAGGTCTTCTCGTGCGACATTCCTTTCTCGTACGATCTGGCGACATTCAACGCCGATTATCTGCGCCTTACCCGTCAGGTTGCCAAGACCCGATGCAACCACGACCTGCCCGAAAGCATGGTAATCGGCACCTCGGCCCTCGCCCGTTTCGACATAGAGGGGGCGGTGGGAATGTATAGCGGGATTTTCAACAACCCTTTCATGATCTGGGGAAAATACCGGAAGCGTTTGTTCCGCACGACGCTGACGCTCTCGTTCCAGTTCCATCATACGCAGATGGACGGCGCGCATGCGGCCCGCTTTCTCACGCTGCTGCAGGAGAAGATCGACACGCTGTAGGCCGCGCTGCGGGGCCTACAATCCCGAGGGCGCGGATCGGCTCCCGGGCGCAAAGAGCGGTAGGCCGGGCGATGTTCGGTGTATTCACAGCGGATATTGCCTCCGGGCGTGTCGTCTCGCTCATCCGCCTCCGTGCCGAAAGAGTGTGCGGCGGCTACTCTCCGGCCAGATGCTTCTCCCAGGCCCAGGCCGACGCGAGGGTTTCGGCAAGGGTGCGTTTGGCCCTCCAGCCCAGCTCTTCGTTGGCCAGGGCGGTGTCGGCCCAGATGGCCGTGACATCTCCGGGGCGACGCTCCGCGAATCGGTAGTTGAGCTTGAGACCATTGACCCGTTCGAACTCCGTGACCAGCTCCGATACCGAGACGGGACGGCCCGTTCCTATGTTGAAGATCTCGTAACCCTCCTTCATCCTGCCTTCGAGCATGCGGGTAACGGCCGCCACGTGGGCCTGAGCCAGATCGACTATGTCGATGTAGTCGCGCAGGCAGGTGCCGTCTTCGGTGGGGTAGTCGTTGCCGAAGATGCTCAGGCAGGCGCGTTTGCCGATAGCGGTCTGGGTAATGTAGGGGATCAGGTTGTTGGGTACTCCGCGCGGCAGTTCTCCGATCAGCGCCGACGGATGGGCGCCGATGGGGTTGAAGTAGCGCAGCGCGATACCCCGGATCGAAGGGTCGGAGGCGGTCACGTCGCGCAGCATGTCCTCGCAGATCTGCTTGGTGTTGCCGTACGGCGAGGTGGCGGGAAGCCGGGGCGACCGCTCGGTTACGGGCAGTTGCTCCGCCTCGCCATATACCGTGGCCGAAGAGGAGAAGAGCACGTCGCAGCCGCCGTGGTTGCGGGCTGCGTCCAGCACGTTGAGGAACGAGGTCAGGTTGTTGCGGTAGTATTTTATCGGCTCGGCGACCGATTCGCCGACCGCTTTGAATGCCGCGAAATGGATTACCGCATCGATCGGGTAGTCGTCGAAGAGCCGTTCGACGGCGGCCGCGTCGCAGAAATCCATCTCGACGAGGGGAATATCCGTGCGGCCGGTAATTTTCCGCACACCCTCGATACCGGTCGTGTCGCAGTTGGACATGTTGTCGGCCACGACGACCTCGTAACCGGCTTCGATGAGTTCGACGCTCACGTGACTTCCGATGTAGCCCGCGCCGCCCGAGACGAGTATCCGTTTTTTCATGATCTGCAGCTCGATGGTTTGCGATTATAACCGTATTACAGAGACGAGTGCAGCCGTTTCAAGGCATCGCGGCCGAACAGCTCCCAGGCAACGCCCGCGCAGCCGAATAGGAACACGAAGCCGACGAGCAGTTTGGCCTTGCTCGGTGCCGACTTGCGGAGGGGAACCGTCACGGGGTCGATGATCGCGAAGACCGGCTTGGCCTGCTGCTCCTTGATTCGGGCTGCTTCGAGCTGGGTCGCTACCTGCGAATAGACCTGATAGGCCAGCTGCATCTCCTGCTGCAGGCGCTCGCGTTCGGCCTGGACCGACTGGAGCACGACGCTCTTGTTCGCATCGGCGTAGGCTGCGTATTGCTGCTGCGTGCGGTAGTAGTCGGCTTTGCGCTCCTCGCAGATGACCGAGAGATTTTCCGCGTCCTGCCGGGATTTCGAGGTGCGGTAGTCCGACATGTAGGCTTTCAGGTGGTCGAGCACCGCATTCATGACCGTTGCGACGACCAGAGGGTCCTGCATCTCGAGGGACATGTCCGTCTTGCCCGTTTTCTTGTCGATGCTGACAGCGAGGGCATTGGAGAAGTATTTGATGACGGCCCGCTCTTTTTTCGGCAGGTTGTGCATCTGCAAAGCTCCTTCCGGTTCCTCCTCTTTGCCTGATACCAGCGAGATGCCCCACTCCAAAGCCGCGAAAGGCGCCTCGATGACGTAGGACCACCATGCCTTCTTCTGGTGGTTGAGCATGTAATCCAGCAGCGTTGTCCGCAGTTCTCCGTCGGCCGTCTCGACCGGGAGATCGAACAGTCCGAATATGAAAGGGGTGGAGTGTACTACTTCCGGGAACATGTTTACGTTGATCGCATCGACGTTGTTGTCGAGGTTCATGCCCATCATGCTCGCGAGGGAGCTGACACCGCTTCCCATCTTCTGTTCGGTCTCGGGAGCGATGACCGCCGTCGCGCGGTAGCGCTTCGGGATGCTGAATCCGACGATCAGCCCCAGAACGGCACCCGCCGCACAGCATTTCAGCAGAAAGAGGCGTGCGTGCCACAGGCGGACCAGCAGGGACATGAGATCGATGTCGCTTTCTGCTGCGGAGTTTGTACTATTGGTATTGTTTTGCGTGTCAGTCATATCCGGTTCGTGTTATTTTGCCAGTGTGCCTATTGTCGCGATCATCGTCGCCAGCGAAGCGCTCGTCGTCGCGATGCCCATGATCTCTGCGAGCGTCGATCTGCTCTTGCGGCGCTCCGGAACGATTATTTCACAGCCGGGCTGCACGACCTCCTTGCTGTTGCGTTTGGCCCGCGCCACCGTTCCGTTCATATATACGATATAGGCCTTGCCTTTCTTGGCCCGGAATCCGTAGCCGCCGGCCATCTTGATGAAGTCGCCGACCTTCTTGTCCGGGTCGTAGGTCACGACATTGGGATACATCACGTTGCCGGTAATGCGCACCGTATTGACCATCGTCGGGATATGGAGCCGGTCGTGGACCCGGAGCACCAGATCGGCATTCCCGCCCGGATTGTTCAGGGCAGCTTCGAGGTCGATGCCCACGTAGTAGGTATCGGCCAGCTCCAGTTTATTGACATTGATGCTGTCCTTGGAGTTGTCGAGCGCGTCGAGGACCGCCTGGCTGCGTGCCTTCTCGCCGACCGTCATGGTGCGCTCGAGGCGTGCTCCCTTGACGTAGGCCCACCGGGAGGTGCCGCCCGCCTTGGCCACCAGGTCGGAGAGTTTCTCGTTCTTGCTGGTCAGGACATAGGGACCCGGGAAGGTCACTTCGCCGGTAATCGTGACATTCTCCTGGGGATTGTACGCCGGGCTGCGCCGGACGAAGATCTGGTCGTAGGGTTCGAGGATGAAGTTCGGTTCGCCGTCGATGACGAAGCCGTCCTTGAGGGAGAAGGTAAAGATTTCGGAGAGCGTGTCGGTCAGTTCGGTGGCCGCGGGGTCCTTGATGCGGCGGCTCACATCGACCTTGACGACGGAGGCCGACTCCAGCAATCCGCCGGCCTGCATGATGATATCCTCCAGCGTGGTGTTCTCCGCGAAGATGAACTGTCCGGGACGAGCGACCTCGCCGAACACCGTTATCTGCCCGATATCCTGCAGGTCGTGGATGCTCGCCACGAACAGCACGTCGTTCTTGCGCAGCGGAATATCCTCGGCGGTGCCCGCCATGATCGCCGCTATGTCGAGCGGGAGCACCTCCAGCGTGAGGTCCTCCTTCTCGCGCTGCAGGAGCGCCCGGTTGGTAAATGCGTCGCCCTTGACCCCCTCGGCTTTGGCGAGCAGCTGGCCGACGGTCGCGATTTCGCTGCCGAGTTCGTAGATTCCGGGGCGATAGACCGCACCCTTGACCTCGATTCTGTTTTCGAAGCGGTCGAGCATGGCTCCGACTTCGAGGGCATCGCCGTCGCGCAGTTCGAAGGAGGCGTAGTCCGGCCGGTCGATCGTATAGACCCGGTATTCCCGGCCGTTCCGGCGGATCATGCGCAGGCTGTTGCGGTAGGCGTCGCCCGAGAATCCGCTCGCATAGTCGAGCAGGTTCGCGACGGTCTCGCCCGCTTTCATCTCGTATGTCATCGGGCGTTTCACGTTACCCGACAGATCGACCAGCGTTTCGTAGGCGGGAACGATCACTATGTCGCCCTCCTGAAGCAGTATGTCGTCAGGCGACTTTCCCTTCAGGATGAACTCGTACACGTCGAGCGACGCGATCTTCCGGCCGTTGCGGATCAGCTGGATGTCGCGCAGCGACCCCAGGTCGCTCACGCCGCCGGCGCGGTAGAGGGCGTGGAATATGTTCGACAGCGAGGAGAGGTAGTAGGTGCCCGGAACGGCCACCTCGCCCATCAGATTGACCTGGATGCTGCGGATGTTGCCCAGCGTGAGCTTTATCTCCGATTTGGCATCGGAGCCGTCCAGGGAGTAGATCCGCCCGAGCATGCGGCGCATGTAGGCATCGGCCTCCGAGACCGTCATGCCGTTCAGACTGATCAGTCCGAGGTCCGGAATGTTGATGGTGCCGTCGGGGGAGATGGTCTGGCGTATCGAGGCCTGGTTGGCCCCCCAGATGTCGATGATCACTTCGTCGCCGGGGCCGAGCCGGTAGTTGGGCGGCGTGGGGAGCTGGGTGTTCGGAGCGAAGGTAAGGTTCTTCGTGGTGAAGATATTGCGTCCGAATACCGCAGGCTTGTTCTCCCGGTTCGCAGCGGGGATCTGCTGCTGGATGGAGGTCAGCAGGTCGAAATCGACGGGCTTCGTCTCGTTGAGACCGGAATCCGCCCGGCGCTCCCGCTCCTGCTCTCCCGCCTTGCGGAACGCTTCGTCCGAGCCGGAAGAGGTCTCGCTTTCGTGTGCCTGCCTGATCCGCTCCGCCTGCTCGCGCGTCACGCCGCGTGCCGCAAGCTCCCGTGCGATATCCTGCTGCGATTTCCCGGATGCCAGTCCTGTCTTGACGTAATCCTTTACGGCGGCATCCGTCATCTGTGCATTCGCCGCGTGCGAAGCGGCCAGCATCATGCACAGTGCGACTAAAATTCTGAAGATCTTCATTGCGTATGTTGTTGCTTCGTTATCAAAAATTTCCGGCCGGACTCGACACGGTGTCGAAGATCCGGCGCGGGTGCGTGCGGGTGCGTTGCGGCTCCGGTCAGTATCTTCGATCGAGAAGCCGGGTGCAGCGTTCGAACCACTTGGTGTGGCCCACGTGGGTGTGCTCGCCGATCCGGGTCAGGAAGCGCCAGACCGCACCTTCCCGTTTTTCGACGCGGACTCCGTACCAGTAGAATCCGAAGGTCGCCAGAAATCCGAGCGATATGACCGCGTAGAGCTGCACCTCGACGGAGGCTCCGCAATGCCAGCATGCGAACCAGACTGCAAAAATAATCATATTGGAGAGAATTTCCGTCAATGTGGTGCCGACATGGGAAAAATGGAGGCGGAAAAGCAGGTGGTGGAGGTGGGTCTTGTCCGGGCTGAAAGGCGAGGTGCCGCGAAGCATGCGGCTGGTCATGACCCGCAGCGTGTCGAACACCGGAATGGCCAGCACCGCCAGCACGAAGGGGATGAATCCGAAGTTGCCGTTGGCGACGAACGAGAGCGACGAGTCGCTTTTGAGCATGCTGATGACGAAGTAGGCCAGGATGGTGCCCATCAGCAGCGAGCCTCCGTCGCCGAGGAACATTTTGGATTTTTTGCCGAAGACGTTGTGGAGGAAGAAGGGGATGAGCGCGCCGGTAAAGATCGCGGCGAACGAGGCGCTCTTCTGGTCGCCCGACCAGAAGGCGACCGTGCCGAAGGCGATGCAGGCCGTGATGCAGTAGCCCGAGCAGAGTCCGTTCACTCCGTCGATGAGGTTGATGGCGTTGATGATGCCGACGCATGCGAAGATCGTCAGCGGGACGGCGATCCAGTCGGGGATGGAGTAGATGCCCCACAGGCCGTGGAAGTCGTCGATGTATCCCGAGCCGCCGTAGATGAGCAGCGAGAGGATCAGCACCTCCATGAAGAGCCGGAACAGGGGCGAAAGCGAGAGTATGTCGTCCATCGTGCCGATGTAGAGCATCAGTGTAAAGGCGCAGACGATCGTGAAGGTTTTCGATGCCTCGAACTCGACACCCGCTATCAGCAGCGCCATGACGATGCCGAAGAATACGGCGACACCGCCCAGACACGGAACGGGAACTTTCTGCAGCTTGCGTGCGTCGGGGTTGTCGGTGATGTTCTTCAGCACCGCGATTTTGTGGATGTGTCTAAAAACCCACCAGGTGCTCAGCATGGCCGAGACGAATAGGATCAGGTAGTAGATTTCCATGGATGGTTTCAGGTTTTATTAAAGGTTAGCGATTCGGGCGTATTGTTTCTTCATTATTATTGCCAATGTAGTCTCTGTTCGCATGCCGCGGGACGGGGCTTCCGAGCGGAAAGCGCTCCCCCTCTGCGACGCGTGCAAAACTACGTCAAAAGTACTTAATAAACAAATGTTTTTTTGTCGTTTTTTCGAAAATTCCCCCCCCTCCCTCTTTTGAGGGATTGTCGTTGTGAATCAGTTGTTTGTGGGTTGTTGTGGTGGGAATATTATTGCGGAAATAGATGCTGCGATCCGGGAAAAAGCCGTGTTTTCGGGCCGTTTTGCGGGAAATTGCGGCGTATTATGCCCCGCTTTCGGGAAATCGGCGTCCGCCGGATTTTTTTGTGTCGGTAAAAAATGTTATGTTTGCGCACTGTTAAAGCATGTTATATACTTTAATGAACGAACGGATGGCTGCCTCCGACCCTTGGGTGCACCAGCGCGCGAAGCGATCGGTTCGGCAGTCTTGGGGGACTCCGCTTTTTGAAGCGGGGGAAGAGAGGGTGTGTCTTGAAAAATAATGTATATTAACCGTTATTCGTAATGTGTCCGGTGTCTGCAACTGTCGGCGTGTACGATTTTTTTCGAACCAGAATCGAGGAGGTTCGGAACGAGAGGAGTGCCGGCAGTCTGAAGCAGGCCTATTCGGCATTCGTCCGGTTTCTCGGGGGGCGGACGATCGGATTTGCGGATTTTACGGAAGAGCTGCTGCTCGAATGGGGGGCATGGCTTTTGGCCGGGAGTTACACCCGCAAGACCAGTGCCTATTACATAAAGCATCTTTCCGCTCTCTACGGAAAGGCTATCGAGGAGGGGCTGGCGGAAGAGTGCGGGGGATTCGGCCGGGTCCGCAGGCGTATTCTCGATCTTCCGGACATCATGTTCGTCAATGAAGTCGATCCGAAGCTCGACGACAAACTGCGGCGACTCGTGCGGAACAGATGCTGCCTGAGGGGCGAGCATCGCCTGGCGGCGGATCTGGTGCTCTTCGCCGTGCTGAACGGAGGGCTTGCCTTCGATTGCCTCGCGAATTTCCGGAAAGACGGATATGCGGGCGGGAATCCGCTCCTTGCCGATATCGTCGCCAGCTACTCCAGGCCCAGGTGCAAGTACCTCTTTCCGCTGAAGCAGTCGCAGAGGAGCGGGCGGCAGCTCAGGAGCAGGATCCGGAGTCTGTTCGCGGATGCCCTGGAGTCGGTGGGGATTCTGATGCCGAACATATCGGACGATGTCGCGCTGGACATGTGGTGCATGACGGCCCTGAAGTGCGATTTCGCTCCGTCGTCGATCCTCGGCTGTGCCGGCAGAAGGCCTGTCCTGAATCCGGTGTTCGCATTGGTCGCCCCGGCGGCAGCGCCCGGGCGGACATGCGGCCGTATGAGAGAGGCGGTTTGTCGGGTTCTGACCGAGAATCCGGAGCAGTGGTTCGCCATGCAGCTGCGTCCGCATGTCGGTTACGACAGATTGCAGGCGCGGATGCGGCACCTCGGCATCGTCGTTCCGGAGATCTATTATCCATGCGAGGAGATCGCCGGCAAGATAGGGCGCAAACTCGTGTACGAGAAAAGACCGGTAATTCCCGGACTGCTTTTTTTCCGCAGCCGGATTTCGGAGGTGGCGCCGCTGTTCCGAAGCATCGGCGATCTTGCATGGTGTTACCGGGAGGGGGCCGACAGGCTTTATGCGGTGATTCCCGAGAAGCAGATGGAGGAGTACCGGGCGGCTATCGACGGGTTTACTTCCGATATGGAGATCCGTCCCGCCGGCACTTTCGTGCTCGAGGAGGGAGACCGGGTCGAAGTGATCGGGGGAAATTTCGCGGGCAAGGTCGGAACGTTCGGGCGGCAAGTCGTCTCGCAAAAGGGCATGGTTCCGCAACGGGTCGTCTATCGCCTGATGCTGCCGGACAGAAACGGGATCGAGTGGGTGGTGGATGCGAGTCCCGCTCTCGTCAAAAAGATCTCCGAAGAGAGGTATCAGAGTGTCTTGGAAGATTCGATCGGCTGAAATAGAAAGGATTGATACAACTAATATTTGTTTTTAGGCTGTAATGGCTGTGCAAAATCATAAGGTGCTGACGGCGACCCGATGGTCGTCCCTGACGGAACTGGCTTCGAAGCTGGTCTCGCCCGTTTCCAATATCGTACTGGCCAGACTGCTCGCTCCGGAGGCGTTCGGTGTCGTCGCGACAATCACGATGATCATCACGTTTGTCGAGGTATTTACCGATGCAGGATTTCAGAAATATCTGATACAGCATGAATTCGAGTCGGAAGAGGACCGGATTCGAAATACCGACGTCGCTTTCTGGAGCAATCTTTTCCTGTCGGCGGTATTGTGGGGTTTCATCATTTTGTTCAGGGAGCCTCTTGCCGCGCTCGTCGGGAATCCCGGTCTGGGGGCGGTCATTGCGGTCGCGTGCGTCTCCATCGTGCTGGAGGCGTTCTCGAGTATTCAGATGGCATTGTACAAAAGGGATCTCGACTTCAAGACTCTTTTCAAGGTAAGGATCGTCGGCATCGTCGTTCCCATTGTGGTCACCATTCCGCTGGCATTCCTGTTCAGAAGCTATTGGGCGCTGATTATCGGAACGATAGTCCGCGATCTGCTGAATGCGGCGCTGCTGACTTATTACTCGAAGTGGAAGCCTTCGTTTTATTATTCCTTTGCGAAGCTGCGGGAGATGTTTTCCTTCACTTTCTGGTCGATGTGCGAGGCTGTGGCGATCTGGATGACGAGCTATGTCGATGTCTTTATCGTCGGAGTCTGTCTGAATGACCATATATTGGGAATATATAAGACTTCGATGACCACCGTAGGTCAGATCATGGGATTGGTAACGGCGGCTACGACGCCTATCATCTTCTCTTCGCTGTCCCGCTTGCAAGCGAGCGTGTCCGAGTTGAAGTCGATGTTTCTGACTTGCCAGAAATTTTTGGCCATGGTCGTATTTCCCATCGGGGTCATTATTTTTTGCTACAGTTCGACCGTCTGCGAGGTGCTTCTCGGCTCTCAATGGACGGAGGCTGTCGGATTTATTGGTTTGTGGGGCTTGATGAGTGCCGTGACGATAATATTCAGTCATTACAACAGCGAAGTGTTCCGCGCGCTCGGAAAGCCGAAGGTCTCCCTGATCGTTCAGGTGTTGCATCTGGTTGTGCTGATTCCTGCGGTTCTTGTCGCTGTCAGATATGGCTACGAGGTGCTGTATGTCGCCAGGTCGCTTGTGAGGCTGGAGTTGATATTTGTAAGTGTCGTGGCATTGAAAATATTGATTCGTACATCGTTTGCGGAGCTGCTGCTCAATGTGAGATATTCGCTGATCGCCTCCGTGCTTATGGTCGCCGTCTCTCTTCTTCTGAGCCGGACGCTGGATTCTATCCTGCTTTCGATATTGGGAATAGGGATTTCGTGTATGGCTTACCTGGTGTTCTTGAGTATTTTTCCGGAGAGTCGGAGCCAGTTGTGCAAAATTTATAAATTGGTTGTCAATAAAAAATGAATATCGTATTCGGAGGTGATTTTGCACCGAGCAAAATCCTCGAGGACAAGTTCGCGGCCGGCGAGTTTGATGCCGTGCTCGGACCGATCAGGCCTTGTTTTGAGTCTGCCGATTTCAATATCGTGAATTTCGAGACGACGATTCTGCCTCCGGCAGGAGCGTCGCCGATAGCCAAGGAGGGGCCGAATCTGAGAAACGGCAGTTGTGCTGCGGAAGCATTGAAGTGGTTGGGCATAACCGGTGTGACGATGGCGAACAACCATGTGATGGACTATGGTGCGGCCGCGTTGAACAATACGGTTGAGGTGCTGGATGAAAAAAACATATCGTATGTCGGTGTCGGAGCGAATCTGGAGGCGGCGGCCCGTCCCCTGCTGTTGGAAAAGGACGGACTGAAAGTCGCGGTTGTCAATTGTTGCGAACAAGAATTTAGCATCGCGACAAGAACAAGTCCCGGTGCCAATCCGCTCGATCCGGTTGCGGTGTATTATCAGATTCGGCAGGCGAAGCAGGAGGCGGATAAGGTCATTGTGGTGGTCCACGGAGGGCATGAGCGATTCAATCTGCCGAGTTTGCGCATGAAGCGGACATACCGTTTTTTTGTCGATGCGGGAGCGGATGCGGTCATCAACCATCACCAGCATTGCTATAGTGGATACGAGGTTTATCGGGAGGCTCCGATATTCTATGGAGTGGGAAATTTCTGTTTCGACAAACCGCATGAAAAGACGGAGCGCTTCTGGCACGAGGGGTATCTCGTTGGATTGAATTTGTCGGGCGCCGGGGTCTCTTTTGTGCTGATGCCGTACATACAGTGTCTTGGCGACAGCGTGGTGGCTCCGATGAAGGATACCGACGGTTTTTTCGGGAATATCCGTCGCCTGAATGAAATCATTGCCTCCGACGAGCTGCTGCAGGCCGAAGTGGAAAAGAATTACGATCTCTATCGGGAGTTGATGCTCGGAGTGTTCGAACCCAAAACCAATTTCTTGTCGAAAGTTCTGTATAAATTGAAATTCTTGTCCTCGGCATTCAAGACCCGGAAAAAATACAGGATAGCGAACTACATCAACTGCGAGAGTCACCTCGACCGGTTGCGTTATTCTGTGAATAAGACTTTGTAAAACGATGGAAAATAAGAGGAAGAAAGTCATATACACCTGCCTTGTCGGATCTTACGACGACCTTCGCCAGCCGAAGGCCGTGAGGGGCGACTGGGACTACGTCTGTTTTTCGAACGATATCGCAGAGACGCGCATCGGGGTTTGGGAGATACGGAGGATTCCTTACGAGAACGACAATGCGACCCGTCTTTCCCGCTATCCGAAGCTGCTGCCCCACAAAGTGCTCGGCGATTATCGGTACAGCCTGTATCTGGACGCGAACATTACCATCGAAAGCGAGGATTTCTATGAAATCTGCGACCGGCTCATAGCGGGCGGGACCTTGATTGCGCAGGTGCCCCATCTGTGGCGGGACTGCATCTACGATGAGATCCGGGAGTGTGCCAAACTGGGCAAGGACAGGTTCAAAACCCTCAGGGAGCAGTGCCGTTTCCTCCAGTCCGAGGGATTTCCGCACCACTTCGGGCTTTATGAAAACAACATGCTGCTCCGGGCGCATCGCGACGATGCGGTTGTCGCCATCTCCGAATTGTGGTGGAAGACCTTTCTCGAACATGCCAACCGCGATCAGCTGAGTTTGTGTTACGTTTACTGGAAGCTGGGTTTCAAGCCGGAGCTTTTGTTCGGCGAGCAGGTCAATACGCGGAATAGTCGTTATGTGAAATATTATCTTCATCCGCCGGTCGAATTGTCTGTCGGAGCACGTGTCGCATTCCATTTGCGCAAGATGGCTGCGGCTGTGATTTTTTAGGTGGTAAGTATGTTGTTGCGCGGTCGTTGCCGATCCGTTGCAGCTGTTGAATTTTATGCTCGAAGATTATCTTGTATATAACGGTATTCTGATGCTGTGCCCTTTGCTGGCATATGTCGGAGTGCGCTATAATGTCAGAGCGATTCTGATTGCAGCCTATCTGATACTCGGCGTATTCGGAATTGTCCGATACGATATCGGGAATGATTACGAGAATTATTATAATATGTTCGAGTATCTCCCCGTGCAATTCGATTTTTTCGGATTCTCTGCCGCATTTCTCGGGTTGGAGCCGTTCGCTCTGTTGCTGGGCATGATATTCAGGCACGCCACGGACCCTCAAATCTGGTGTATCGGGGCTTACTGGGTATTGTCGGTATATTTCTTGTACCGGATCAACAGGGAACATGATTCGCATGTCGCCGGCATCGCGGTATTCATCCTCTATGGAATGATGTTTTTTCTGTTCGATGTCATCAGGCAGGGGCTGGCCATAATGATTGTCATATATGCGATGAAATTCGTCGGACAGAACAAGTTCAGATATTGTCTGTACGTAATCCTGGCGGCTTGTTGCCACTATTCGGCGCTGATCATGCTGCCGGGGTGCTGGCTGATAAATATGAAACCTCATAAATATTTATGGGTGGCCATCATAGTGATGTTGGTCTGTGGCTTTTATCTGAAGATCTGGAGCCGCCTCATCAACGTGATATTCGAAAATATTCCGTTTTATTCAATAAAATATGAAGATGCCGACAAGCAGTTGGAGATGCAGGAGGTGTCGAGCGGTCTGGGCATTCTGCTGAAAGCTGTCAGCTCGATTGTGGTTATTCTGTGTCTCGACAAGCGTCGGTCGGCATGTATCAATTCGCTTTTTTGGGGAACTGCCATTTTCTTGATCGGAAGCGGAAACTACAACATCGAACGGATGAGTCTCTATTTCCTCTATTCGATCATCATTTCGCTGCCCATCGTGTTGAAGTCCGTAAATCGTAGGTCCTGGGGATATTTGATTCTTTTGGGATTCGCTTTGACATTTGAAAAATCGCTTGTGCACGAACCCCGGGGGAATACGCCTTATAAAACCATATTCAGCGATGATTTTAAAAATCATCAATTCAGATTGAGAGAATAGTTGCTCGTTTTGCTATGATTGAGAAAATTCATGATAAGACAGGTGTTATAGTGGTCCTGTATCAGGACCTGTACGTTTGTTCCCCGGAAAATCGAACATCCGGGGTGGAGTAT
>JAIEHQ010000051.1 GCA_029065825.1 Alistipes sp. | reverse complement strand
GTGCAGGGTGCGGCGGGTAGTGGAGGCGGGGGCGGCTGCGATCGCAGCGAGGCGCTCCCTGTTGCTGCGCAGAATCGTCAGGATGCGCTCCTCCGAGAGGAAAAACTCCTCTTCGGAGAGGAGTCTGAGGGTGTCGTCGAAGCGGAGCCGCCGGATTTCGGTCCAGTAGTGGTAGCGGCGGCAGAGCATTTCGTCGCGCTTGGCGATGAGTTCTTTGTTGCGTCCTCGGGTCATGAGATGAGTTTTTTATGGGGTTGCGGAGTGAAACGGAAGCCTCCGTCCGCCTGCGCGGAAGCGCGCGTTGCGGGGGGAGCGAAGGCATGCAGTTCGGGAATGACCGATCCGGCCGGACCGGAAACAACAAAGATAAGCCGCGGCGGAGGCGAAAGCAAGTTTTCGGGCCGATATTTTCGTGGCGGCCGGATGAAAACGAGGCAGCCGCTCCTTTCAGGGGGCGGCTGCCGGGTCTTTGTGCGGGTTTCGGTTCAGAGCGAGAGCGGCTCGCCGGCATAGAAGTCGAGGATCTTCGTGCGGAAGATGAACTCGTACTTGGCCTGGATCAGATCCGATTCGGCGCGCTGCATGCGGGTTTTCGCATCGTTGTAGTCGAAGGTCGTCGAGCGTCCGGCGGCGAACTTGTCCGATTCGTAGCGGAAGGCGATCCGGGCCGATTCGAGCGCTTTCTCGGCCGAACGGTACTTCAGCCGTGCGGCATCGGCCGTGCGGTAGGCCGTCTCGATCTCCTTGCGCAGGGCCTGTTCGGCCGCTGTGAGGGCCAGTTCGCGGCTGGCGACGTTCAGCTTGGCCGTGCGGACGCTGTTGCGGGTGGCCAGGCGGTTGAAGATCGGGATGTTGAGCGAGAGGCTGACGTATTCGCTGCTGTTGTGGCGGAACTGGCTCCAGAATCCGTTGTTGAAGGCTCCCGAGGCATAAGAGTGATAGACGTTGGTTCCGTAACCGCCCGAGAGTACGATCTGCGGGTAGTAGGCGGCGCGTGCCGTGCGGACCGAGCGCCGTGCCTGGTCCAGCCGCAACCGTTCGGCCAGAATGCGGGGCCGGTTGTCCAGGGCGTACAGCATCACGTCGTTCGGATTGCGCAGGGGGCCCATCGCGGCGACGGCGAGGCTGTCGTAGGGCGGCTCCTCGATGTCGAACCCTTCGGCATCCGGCCGGTTGATCGCCTGACTGAGCGAGAGCAGCGCCAGCGCCAGGTCGTTGCGGCTCTGCGTGAGCGAGAGTTCGTCGCGTGCCTGGAGCGCCAGATTCTCGTAGAGGCGCGATTCGGCCTCCTTGCCTCGGGCGACCTGCTCGCGGCTGCGCTCGACCTGCTGGGTGCTGAGTGTCAGCTGCTCCTCGGCGACGGCGACCAGCTCTTTCTGGAACAGCACCTCGAGGTAGAGCGACATGACGTTTACCGCCACGTCTTCGCGGACCCGTTCGAGTTCCTGCGCGGCGGCCTGCAGCCCCAGCTTGCCTGCGGCGATCTGGTGGTTGATGCTGCCGCCCCGGAACAGGGGCAGCGAGGCCGATACGCCGAGCGAGCCGGAGAGCTGGTTGTTGTCGGCATAGGTGTTGTCGGCCACCAGACTGCGGCCGAACGAGAGGTTGCCGCCCAGGTTGGCTCCCAGGTCGGGCAGCCGGCTGTTGCGGACGGTGTTCAGCTCGATGGCGCTCTGCTCGACCTGCAGCGCCTGCTGCTGCAGGTCGATGTTGTGCGTGCGTGCGTATTCGATGCACTCGTCCAGCGTCCAGGGCGAGGGGACGGTCTGCGCGGGCTGCTGCGCCCGGGCGGTCATGCAGCCGAGCAGCGCAGCGGATATCAGGATGGCGAATTTCATGGCAGGAGACGGTTTACATGTTGAATTGTTGCGTGCTTCGGATCGTGTCGTCTTCGGTTACGCCCGAAAGGATCTCGATGTTCACGCCGTCCGAGAGTCCGATCTCCACCTCGCGCTTCTCGAAAGTCTGTTCGTCGCTGTCGGCGGGACTGGTCAGGATGCGGACGAAGGGTTTGCCCTCCTCGAACTCGACGGTGCTTTCGGGCAGGGTCAGCACTCCCTCGCGGTTTTCGATCAGGATGCTGGCGTTGGCGCTGTAACCGGCGCGGACGAAGAGCGAGTCGGGGATCGAGGCGGCGGCCTTGACCTCGAACATGATCACGCCGTTTACCTCCGTCGCCTTGGGCGAGATGTATTCCAGGCGCGCCTTGAGCGTGGTTCCCTGCATCGCACCGACGGTCAGATCGACCGGCATGCCGACGTGGAGCTTGCCCACGTCCGTCTCATCGACCTTGCCCTGGAAGAGCATGTCGCCCATGTCGGCGATCGTGGCGATGGTCGTGCCGTCGTTGAAGGTGTTGGCCTGGATGACCGAGTTGCCGACCTTGACCGGCACGTCGAGGATCATGCCCGTGATGGTCGATCGGATTTGGGTGTTGCTCAGCTCCTTGTAACGATTGGCGATACCCGTCTTGACGATTTCGAGGTTGTCCTCGGCATTCTGCATCTCCTCTTCGGCCTTGCGGAACTGGGTGCGGCTCTGCTCGAACTCCTCTTCGGCGACGACCCCTTTTTCGTAGAGCGCCTGCGTGCGGTCGAACTCCTTGCGGAGCTGGTCGAGCGAGAGCCGGGCCACCGTCACGCGCGACTCGGCGCTGTTGAGCGTGCCCAGTTCGGGAATGACCTTGACCGTGGCGATTACGTCGCCCTGACGGACGCGGTCGCCCGCCTCGCAGCGGATCTCGGAGATGATGCCCGAGATCTGGGGCTTGATGAGCACCTCGTCGCGCGGCTCCACCTTGCCGGTGGCCACTACCCACTGGCGGATGGTGTCGCACCGGGGCGATACGGTGGTATAGACCACCTTCACGGGACGGGTTTTGTTCCAGAGGAAGACGAACGTACCGACGAGCAGCGCCAGAAACAGAACGCCCAGCAGGATTTTCAGGAATTTCTTCATGGTTATGTTTTTTTGTGTGTTTGTATTTCGTTGCTATTCTTCGCGGATCGCATCGACCGCCTTGATGCCCAAGGCTCTCGCTGCGGGAATCACGCCCGCGAGCAGGCTGCCCGCGACCAGCACCGTGAGCGCCAGCATGCCGGTGCCGAAGGAGATCTGCCACTGTATGTCGGGAAGGTCGGGATTGAACGCGAGGCTCTGCTGGTAGATCGAGGTGGCGAGCGAGAGCACCCCGACACCCGCGCCGAGTCCCAGCACGCCGGCGATGAAGGTCAGCACGAAGCTCTCGGAGAGGATTTGCGAGATGATCGTCCGGGGCGAGGCCCCGAGCGCGCGGCGGATGCCGATCTCCTGCGTGCGCTCCTTGACCAGCACCAGCATGATGTTGCTGATGCCGACGATGCCGGCCAGCAGCGTTCCCAGTCCGACGAGCCACGTGAGGAACGAGATGCCCGAGAAGAGTCCCTGCATCTGGGCGAACATTTCCGAGAGGTCGTGCGCGTAGATCGCCTTTTTGTCTTCGGGCGAGATGAGGTGCCGGGCGGCGATGGCCTGCCGGCACTCCTCGATGAATGCGTTGCCCGCCTCGGCGTATCCGGTGACGGCCAGCATGTCGATCGTCTGGTTGAGACCGAAGAAGATCTGCTGGAGTATCGTGGCCGGGATATATACCGAACGGTCGGGGTTGGAGCCGAAACTCATCATGCCCTGCGACTTGACGACCCCGATGACCGTGAAGTAGGAGCTGCCCACGCGGATGATCTTGCCCTCGGGCTCCTCGCCGCCGGGGAAGAGGTCGTGCCACACCTGGGTGCCGATCACGCACACCTTGCGCCGGTGCGCGATGTCCATTTCGTTCAGGAAGCGGCCCCGGACGATTTTCTGGGGGTTGATCTTCTGCATGTCGGGCGAGTAGCCCATCAGCGAGAAGTCGCCCTTGCGGTTGCCGTAGCTGCAACTCTGGCTGTTGCCCCAGCAGATGGCTGCGGCGTATTCGACCGAGGGGAGTTTGCGGACAGCCTCCACGTCGTCGGTGTCCATCTCCCAGCTGCGGCCCGAGGGCATGCCCTTGTAGGGGACCGAGGTGCGGTCGGCCCAGAAGAAGGCCGCGTTGGTTGAGGCCTCGCCCAGCTGCGAGCGGAACATGCGGTCGAGTCCCGTACCGGCTCCCAGCAGCACGACGAGCATGAAGATGCCCCAGAATACGCCCATTGCGGTCATGAAGCTGCGCCGCCGGTTGCGGGAGATCGTCTGCCAGATCTCGTTCCAGCGGTCTATGTCGAAAAATCTTGTCATATCGCGTTCGCTCCGTTATTTGTTGTGACGCAGGGCGTCGATGGTTTTGAGGCGGGCGGCGCGGCGAGCCGGGATGTAGCCGGCAACGAGTCCCGCCAGCACGAGCACCAGCGTGGCGCTGAAGGCCACCGAGAGGTCGAGCGTCGGGTTGCGGAAGATGCTGAGTTCGCCTTCGCCGCCGCTCGCGAGCACCTTGTTCACCGCCTCCATGATGAAGACTCCGAGTACCATGCCGATGTATCCGAAGGCGGCCGTGATGAGCACCGATTCGGTCAGAATCAGCCGGATGATCGATGAGGGCTTGGCTCCGAGCGCCTTGCGGATGCCGAACTCGAAGGTGCGCTCCTGCACCGTCACGAGCATGATGTTGCTCACGCCCACCACGCCGGCGAGCAGCGTGCCGAGTCCGATGATCCAGATGAAGAGATTCACTCCGCCGAAGACGAGCATCATCTGCTTGTAGTTTTCCATGCGGTTGTAGAGCCAGATGGCGCTTTCGTCGTCGGGCGAGTAGTCGTGCTCGGCGGCCAGGCGCTGGCGCACCCGCTGCTCGAACGCCTCCATCTGGGCATCGGTCCGGATGCCTTCGACCGTGAAGGTCGCCTGGCTGATGCTCGGATCGTCGGCGCGGTAGATGAGCTGTGCGGTGGAGAGAGGGATGTAGCAGACGGAGTTCTGGCTGAAGGAGTTCTGCTCATATACGCCGACGACGCTGTACGACGTCTCCTTGACGCGGATCCTCTGTCCGATCGGGTCCTGGTCGCCGAAGAGCACGTCGCGGGCGATCTTGTCGATCACGATCGTCTTGCGCCGCTCGGCGATATCCGTGGCATTGATGAAGCGCCCGGTCAGGATCGTGACCCCCTCCATCTCCATGATGGCGGGGAGCGCTCCGATGATCGTCGCGTCGGTCAGGTACTCCTGCCCGAAGGCGACGTTGGCGTTCTGCACCCAGGCGGTCGCGGCGACCTTGTCCACCTCGGGAAATTCCTCCTTCAGGATCCTGAGGTCTTCGTTTTGCAGGCGGATCGGCCGCCATTTGTCGTAGCCGCGGTAGGGCATGGAGGTGTAGCCTCCGTAGATGGTAATGGTATTGACGGTCCGCGAGCCGAAGTTGGAGGTCACGCCGTTGCGCAGCCCGTTGCCCGAGCCGAGCAGGATGATGAGCATGAAGATGCCCCACGCCACCGAGAACCCCGTGAGGAAGGTGCGCAGCTTGTTCTTGCGGACCGAGGCGGCTATTTCGAACAACAGCTCTCTCATTGCCGCAGGTTTTCGATGTTGCCGATCACGCCGTCCTTCAGGTGGATGATCTTGTCGGTCTGCTCGGCGATCGACCGCTCGTGCGTGACGCAGATGATCGTCAGCCCCTCTTCGTTTACCTGCCGCAGCAGGTCCATCACCTCCTGCGAGGTGGCGCTGTCGAGCGCGCCCGTCGGCTCGTCGGCCAGGATGATCCGGGGCTTGTTGATGAGCGCCCGGGCGATGGCCACGCGCTGCTTCTGTCCGCCCGACATTTCGTTGGGCATGTGGTGCGCCCAGTCGCGCAGTCCCAGCCGGTCGAGGTATTCGAGGGCCTGGGCATTGCGTTTTCTCCGCGAGATGCCCTGGTAGTAGAGCGGCAGCGCGACGTTCTCGACCGCGTTTTTGTAGTTGATCAGGTTGAACGACTGGAAGATGTAGCCGATCATGTTGTTGCGGGCGGCTGCGGCCTGCGTCTCGCTCAGGTGCTTGATGAGCCGGCCTGCGAGGTAGTAGTTGCCCGTGTCGTAGTCGTCGAGAATGCCCAGGATGTTGAGCAGGGTCGATTTGCCGGAGCCTGAGGCACCCATGATCGACACCAGTTCGCCGTGCTTGATCTCGAGGTCGATGCCCTTGAGCACATGCAGTTCGGCACCGTTGCGGTAGGTTTTGTTGATGTTTTCGAGTAGAATCATGTCATGCAGTAGTTGAGCGCTGTGGATCGTGGGGTAAAAGTATGTATTATTCTTTGTAAAAACAAAAAATACTTATCGTAAATCAATAATCTTTTACCCCCCCCCGATATGGAGCCGTGATTCGCGCTTTTGCTTTCCCGAGTGCAGTGCTGCTCGCGGGGAAGCGTGCTGCCTTTCGTGCGGTGGAGGGATTCATGGCAATGTCTGTTGTTTGATGTTGCAAATATAGTGTAATAATTATTACTATGCAATACAAAGTATATAATTTTTTCGAGGCAGCTGTTTTTTTCGGTCGCGCGCCCCTTTTCGCTTCGGGGGGGGCGAGGCGGGGGCGGAAGGTTTCCGCCCGCCGCTGCCGGAGGAGAATGAGAGTCCCGCATCCGGAGAGGAT
>JAIEHQ010000050.1 GCA_029065825.1 Alistipes sp. | reverse complement strand
TGCTGGTCGAGACGGGCGGTGCGAACCGCCCCCGGATCGTCGCCCTCTTCACGGAGCTGGGCTACCGGGGCTATACGCTCGACGGGGGGCGGGAGGTGCCGCTGGCCGCCGGCTCCGACAAAGACATCATTTTCCGACCCGATACGATAACGACCCATTGACATGAGAATAGACATCCTGACCGTCGTCCCCGAGCTGCTCTGCTCGCCGCTGAACGAATCGATCCTCAAGCGGGCGCAGGAGCGGGGACTGGTCGAAATCCGAATCCACAACCTGCGGGACTACACCGACGACAAGCGCCGCACCACGGACGACTACCCTTTCGGGGGCGAGGCGGGCATGGTGATGAAGATCGAGCCGGTCTATCGCTGCATCGAGACGCTCCGGGCCGAGCGGCCCTACGACGAGGTAATCTACACCTCGCCCGACGGAGTGCGCTACGACCAGCACGAGGCCAACCGCCTCTCGATGCTGGAGAACATCATCATCCTCTGCGGCCACTACAAGGGGATCGACTACCGCATCCGCGAGCACCTGGTCACGCGCGAGATCTCGATCGGCGACTACGTCCTCACGGGGGGCGAGCTGGCCGCCTGCGTGATCGCCGACTCGGTGGTGCGGATCGTGCCGGGAGTCATCGGCGACGAGGCATCGGCCCTGACGGATTGCTTCCAGGACAACCTGCTGGCGCCGCCGGTCTATACGCGTCCCGCCGAATTCAACGGCTGGCGCGTGCCCGACGTGCTGCTTTCGGGCAATTTCGCCCGCATCGACCAGTGGAAGGAGGAGCAGGCCTGGGAGCGCACCCGGCGGCTCCGCCCCGATCTGCTGGAGTAGTGCGGAGTGGCTTCCGGAACACAACCATGAATTAACGACACCAATCGCATGAACTATTACCTGATTGCCGGCGAGCCTTCGGGCGACCTGCACGGTGCCAACCTGATCGAAGGGTTGAAGAAGTCCGATCCCGAGGCGCGCTTCCGCTTCTGGGGGGGCGACAAGATGGCCGCTGCGGGCGGCGCGGAGAATCTGGTCAAACATTACCGGGAGACCTCGTTCTTCGGCATCGTCGAGGTGCTGAAGAACTTCCGCACGATCCGCCGCCAGATGGAGGAGTGCCGGCGCGACGTTGCGGCTTTCGCGCCCGACGTGCTGATCCTGATCGACTACCCGGGCTTCAACATGAAGATGGCCCGCTGGGCCAAGGAGCAGGGGATTCGCGTCTTCTACTACATAGCCCCCAAGGTGTGGGCCTGGCGCGAATGGCGCGTGAAGTCCATCCGCCGCTACGTCGATGAGCTGTTCATCATCTTCCCCTTCGAGCGGGACTACTTCCCCCGGCACGGCATCCGGCCGATTTTCGAGGGCAACCCGCTGGTGGATGCCATCGAGGCGCGCCGCGCGTCGCTCCCCTCGCCCGAGGAGTTCCGGCGCATCCATTCGCTCGACGAGCGTCCGATCGTGGCGCTGCTGGCCGGCAGCCGCAAGGGGGAGATCCGGGCCAATCTGCCGCTGATGGCCGATCTGGCGCGGAAGTTCCCCGACCGGCAGTTCGTCGTCACGGGGGTCGGCTGGCTCGACCGGTCGCTTTACGAGGAGCAGATCGGCGACAGCGGCATCCGCTACGTCTGCGACCGGACCTACGAAACCCTCGCGGCGGCCGAAGCCGCCGTCGTGACCTCGGGTACGGCGACGCTGGAGACGGCGCTGCTCGGGGTGCCCGAGGTGGTGGTCTATCGCACGCTCTGGTTCCAGGTCAAGTTGCAGCCCTACGTGCTCAAGGTGCCCTATGTGTCGCTCGTGAACCTCAATCTGGGACGCGAGTCGGTGGCCGAAATCATCCAGTCCGACCGCGATACGTCCCGCGCCGAGCGCGAGCTGCGGGCGATTCTCCCGGGGGGCGAAAAGCGCGGGCGGATGCTGCGCGACTTCGCCGAGCTGCGGGCCGTCATCGGCGGTCCCGGAGCCAGCGACCGCTTCGCCCGGCGGATGGTGGAGCTGCTGCGCGGCTCCCGCAGCGAAACGGAGCCGCGGTAGGGCGGTGTCCTGTCCGCAGGGCAGGCACGGCAAAGGGCGGCTCCGGGGAGCGGGCCGCCGGGTCAGATCGGAAGACACCGCTCGACCGTCTCGCGCAGGTGCCGGGCCTCCAGATGGGTGTATATC
>JAIEHQ010000005.1 GCA_029065825.1 Alistipes sp. | reverse complement strand
CGTCGGCATCGTAAGATGTTTATAAGAGACCGGTGGTACACCATGCAGCATTCGCGGCAGACCATCCGGGGCGGTTCGGAGCTGGCCCGCGACGATGCGGCACCGGCCGGCGGACTCGACCTGCGCTACGCCACCGCCTGGAGTTACGGCCGGGCCGAGAGCTGGAACATGCTGATTCCCGACTTCATGGGCGGCGACTCGGGCCGCTCGCTTCCCGCCGACGGAAAGACGGCCGAGGCGCTGCGTCCCTACGGACTGGAGGGGATCGCCCCGCAGCTGCCCGCCTACTGGGGCGACCAGCCCTATACGGCCGGCCCGACCTACCTGGGGGCCGTCACGCTCTTCCTCGCGCTGCTGGGGCTGCTGCTGGCCGACGGCCGCAGCAGGTGGTGGATCGCCGCAGTGAGCCTGCTGGCGCTGCTGCTGGCATGGGGCCATCACTTCATGGCATTTACCGAGCTGGCCTTCCGGCTGCTGCCCGGATACAACAAGTTCCGCACCGTGTCGATGGCGCTCGTGGCGGTGCAGTGGACCGCTCCGCTGCTCGCGGCGCTGGCCCTGCAACCCCTCTGGAACGGCTGCGTGGAGCGCCGGAGGCTGCTTCGTGCGCTGGCGTGGGCCGGCGGCCTGACGGGAGGCGTGTGCCTGCTCTTCTTCGTGGCGGGCGGTGCGCTCTTCGACTTCGGCCGCACGGAGGCCGCCGGGTTCATGGGCGAACAGTATTATCGGATGTTCCGCGAGGCGGGCATGACGGATGCCATCGCCCAGGGAATGCCCGAGGAGCTGGGCCTCGTCACGGCCGACGCGATGGCGGCCGACCGGGCGGCGATGATGCGCGCCGATGCGGGCCGTTCGCTGCTGATGGTCGCCCTGGCGGCCGGTGCGGTGGCTCTTCTCGCCTTCGGGAAGATCCGCCGGGGTGCTGCGGTGGCGCTGCTCGGAGCGGTCGTTCTGCTCGATCTGGTGCCGGTCGATCTGCGCTTCCTGCCGCACGACCGCTTCGTCGCGGCCCGCAGGACGGAGGTGCGGCCCTCGGAGGCCGACCGGATGATCCTGCGCGACACAGAGCCGGGATTCCGGGTGCTCGACCTGACCACCGACCCCTTCAACGATGCGCGGGCCTGCCGCTTCCACCGTTCGGTCGGCGGTTACCACGGTGCCAAGCTGGCCCGCTACCAGGACCTGATCGACCGCTACCTCTCCTCGCTGGACGAGGGGGTGCTCGACATGCTCAACACCCGCTATGTGATCCATGCCGACCGCGGAGGGGAACCCGTCGCCCGCATCCGCACCTCGGCTTTCGGCCCCGCCTGGCTGGTCGGGCGGATCGTGCCGGCCGCCTCGCCCGAAGAGGAGATCGGGGCGCTCGGCGGCAACGACCTGCGGCATGCGGCGGTGGTAAACCTCGGCGAATTCGGACTGGAGAATCCCTCCGTCGGCGGGGCGGGGGAGATACGCCTTGCGGAGTACCGCCCCAACTACCTGCGTTACGAATACGAGGCCGACGCTCCGGCGCTGGCCGTCTTCTCCGAAATTTATTGCAAAGAGGGCTGGACGGCCCGCATCGACGGGGAGGAGGCTCCCTATTTCCGGGCCGACTACCTGCTGCGTGCGATGGAGCTGCCGGCCGGCGCGCACACGGTCGAATGGAGCTTCCGCGCTCCCGGCTGGCGGACGGCCGAAGCCGTGACGCTCTGCAGCTCGCTGTTGGTATTGTTGGGAACGGCGCTCGCCGTAATATATGTTTTACGCCATGAAAGACGACAAAAGACTCAAGCGTAAGGTACGCAACTCCTATCTGGTATCGAATGTCAGCATCGCACTGGTGCTTTTTCTGCTGGGATCGGTCGGTTACCTGATGACCGCCGCCCTGCAGGTGGCCCGCACGCTCCAGGAGAGCTGCTCCGTGACCGTCGAACTGCGCAACGGACTCGACGAGCCGGCGCGCGAGCGGCTGCGCGAACGGCTGGCCGCCTCCGAGCTGGTGCTGCTGGTCGATTACTCCCCGAAGGAGGCGAAGATCGAGGATGCCGATTTCCGGGCGATGTTCGAGCAGGAGTTCGAGGCGGTGCTCGACGAGAACCCCCTGCTCGACAGTTTCGAGCTGACCCTCACGGCCGAATCGGCCGACGGCGACAGGCTGCACGCTTTCATCGGGGAGGTGGAGGCGCTGGAGGGGGTGGACCGCGTCTCCTACCCGGCGCAGACGGTCGAGCGGCTCCACGCCACGATCGCCAAGATCCGGCTGGTGCTGCTGCTCTTCGGCGGGGCGCTGCTGGTCGTGTCGCTCATCCTGCTGAGCAATACGATCCGGCTGGCGATCTTCTCGAAACGCTACCTGATCAACACCATGAAGCTCGTCGGCGCGACCAAGTGGTTCATCATGCGGCCGTTTCTGGCGAGCAGCATCTGGCAGGGCATCGGTTCGGGGCTGGTCGCCTCGGCGCTGTTCCTGGGGGCTGTCTATGGCCTGAACGAGACGGTGCCCGAGCTGACGACCCTGGCCGAGGCGACCAAGATCGGCATCATCGTCGGGAGCATGATCGTGGGCGGCGTGGCGATCTCGCTCTGCTTTACCTTCGCCGCCGTCAATAAGTTCGTCAATATGAAATCCAACAAGATTTATCTCTATTAATTCGATAACCGCCATGAAAAAATTCAAGCAGATCGCTGATCCCAACGACGCGAAGATGCCGCTTGCGATGAAGAACTACGTGCTGCTGCTCGTCGGTCTGTGCGTCATCATCCTGGGCTTCGTGCTGATGACCGGAGGCGGCAGCAGTTCGCCCGAGGAGTTCGACTACGCCATGTTCTCCTGGCGGCGCATCACGCTGGCTCCGATCCTCGTGGTCGGCGGCTTCGCATTCGAGATTTACGCCATTCTCAAACGTTTCGAATAAGGCCCGCACATGGAAACACTGGATGCGATTATCCTGGGCATCGTCCAGGGACTTACCGAGTTTCTGCCCGTGTCGAGCAGCGGCCACCTGCAGTTGGCCAAGGCGCTGCTCGGGGTGCATATCGAGGAGAACGTTACCTTCGACGTGATGCTGCACGCCGCGACCGTGCTCAGTACGGTGGTGGTCATGTGGCGCGAGCTTTGGCGGCTGCTTTGCGGCCTCTTCTCCCGCCGTTTCAACGAGGAGCAGGCCTACGTGCTGAAGATCCTGCTGTCGATGGTGCCGGCCGGCATCGTCGGGGTGCTCTTCGCCGAGCGGATCGAGGCGCTCTTCTCCTCGCTGCCGTTCGTCGGGGCGATGCTGCTCCTGACGGCCGCGCTGCTCGCTTTCGCCTACTACGCCAAACCGCGGCGCAAGCAGCGGATCTCCTATCGCGACGCGCTGCTGATCGGTGTGGCGCAGGCCGCCGCGACGATGCCGGGACTCTCGCGCTCGGGTTCGACCATCGCGACGGGACTGCTGCTGGGCGACAGCAAGGAGCAGGTGGCGCACTTCTCGTTCCTGATGGTCATTCCCGTGATTCTCGGCAAGATGCTGCTCGACCTCGCGTCGGGCGAGTTCGCGGCCCTGTCGGTGGGCGCCCTTCCCCTTGCGGCGGGCTTTCTCGCCGCATTCGTCTCGGGAGCGCTGGCCTGCAAGTTCATGATCGAGGCGGTCAAGCGCGGCAAACTCGTCTGGTTCGCCGTCTATTGCGCTGTCGTTGGGTCGGTCGCGCTGATTTTCGGATAAATAAGAAACTATGGAACAACAACACGACCTGGAAGGGATCAACTTCGAGGAGGGTTATATCGCCGTCATCGACAAGCCGCTGGAATGGACTTCGGCCGACGTGGTGCGCAAGGTCAAGTTCGCCCTGCGCAGGGCGGGGTATCCGCGCATCAAGGTGGGGCATGCCGGAACGCTCGATCCGCTGGCGACGGGCATTTTGCTCGTCTGCATCGGCCGCGCCACCAAGATGGCCGATGCCCTGCAGGCCGAGGAGAAGGAGTATGTGGCCGAGCTGATGCTGGGAGCCACCACCCCCAGCCACGACCTGGAGCATCCCATCGACAAAACCTATCCTACGGACCACATTACGCGCGAGGGGGTCGAGCAGGCGCTCCGCGCGCTGACGGGGGAGCGCCTGCAGGCTCCGCCGCTCTTCTCGGCCAAGAAGGTCGAGGGGGTGCGCGCCTACGAGCTGGCCCGCGCCGGCGAGGAGGTGGAGCTGCGCAAGGCGCTCATCAACATTTACGAGATGGAGCTGGAGGCGTGCGAGCTGCCCCGTCTGCGCATCCGGGTCCGCTGCAGCAAGGGGACCTACATCCGCTCGCTGGCGGCCGAGATCGGCGAGGAGCTGCGCAGCGGTGCCCACCTGACCTCGCTGCGGCGCACCCGCAGCGGCGGCTTTACCGTCGGACAGGCCTGGGCGCTGGAGGATTTTCTCGAAAAACTGGCCTCGTGCGAAACAAAATAGGCTCGTTTACGTATAAATAAATTAGGTGTCGTCCTCGCGAACCGGCTGCCGTGCATTTCGGGACTGGGGGCGCCTCGCAGAATGAAACGACAGATTTGTCGCTAACCAATAAAAACACACCTTTCGGTTTATGAAATTATCGCAGTACGGTTACGAATTTTCCGCCGACATGCTGGCGAAATATCCGGCCCAGAATCGGGACGAATCGCGCCTGATGGTGGTCGATCGCGCCAAAGGGACCATCGAACACCGTCTTTTCAAGGAGATCATCGACTATTTCGACGAGAAGGACATGTTCGTCTTCAACGACACGAAGGTCTTTCCGGCCCGTCTGTACGGCAACAAGGAGAAGACCGGTGCCGAGATCGAGATCTTCCTGCTGCGCGAGCTCAACCACGAGCTGCGTCTGTGGGACGTGCTGGTCGATCCGGCCCGCAAGATCCGCATCGGCAACAAGCTCTACTTCGGCGACGACGACCTGCTGGTGGCCGAAGTGATCGACAACACCACCTCGCGCGGCCGGACGCTGCGGTTCCTGTTCGACGGTACGCACGAGGAGTTCAAGGAGGCGCTTTTCAAGTTGGGCGAAACGCCCCTGCCCAAATGGGTGCGCGAGAAGGTCGAGCCGGAGGACGAGGAGCGTTACCAGACCATATTCGCCGAGAAGGAGGGTGCGGTAGCCGCCCCGACGGCCGGCATGCACTTCTCCAAACACCTATTCAAGCGCATGGAGATCAAAGGTATCGACCGCCAGTTCATCACGCTGCACGTGGGACTGGGCAATTTCCGCACGGTCGATGTCGAGGATCTTTCCAAGCACAAGATGGATTCCGAGCAGTTCTTCGTGGAGGAGGCGACGGCCGAGGCGGTCAATCGCGCCAAGAGCGGTGGGCACAAGATCGTCTCGATCGGCACGACCGTCATGCGGACGCTCGAAACGGCCGTTTCGACGGGCGGCATGATCAAGCCGATGGAGGGGTGGACCAACAAGTTCATCTTCTCGCCTTACGAATTTACGGTCGCCGACGCGATGGTCACCAATTTCCAGCTGCCCTACTCGACGCAACTGATGATGGTGGCGGCCTTCGGCGGCTACGACCTGATTATGAAGGCTTACAAAACCGCGAAGGAGGAGGGGTATCGGTTCGGCACCTACGGCGATGCGATGCTGATTCTTTGACGGCATCGCGCCCTTGTGCGGGGACCGGAGGCGATCGGCGGCCGGCCGGAAGCCAGGGCCGTCGTGCTGCCGGCTTCGCTGCGGGGGCTTCCGGCCGGCAGAACCCGGGCTTGCGTCCGGTGTGTCCGCAATTTGGCTTCGCTTCGGATGCTTCCGCCGGCAAAATGCAGGCGAACTCGCTGCTGTGTCCGACCTTCGTATCTTTGATTCGTTCTGGATACTCCCGACCGACAAAATGCAGGCGAGCTTGTTTTTGCCCTCACTTATTCGTATCTTTGGCTACGCCTTAGATACTCCGCCTCGGCAAAATCGCAAATAAATTTGCTTTTGCCCGCGGCTTATTCGTATCTTTGCACAAACAGCGACTATAAAATACACAATCAATGGCATCCAACAGGATTCTATACGTATGTCAGGAGGTAACTCCCTACGTTCCCGAAACGGAAGGCGGTCTTTTGTGCCGGAAGCTCTCGCAGGCGATGCAGGAGCGGGGCAACGAGATCCGCACGTTCATGCCCCGCTACGGCTGCATCAACGAACGTCGGCACCAGCTCCATGAGGTCATCCGTCTCTCGGGCATGAACCTCATCATCGACGACAACGATCATCAGCTCATCATCAAAGTCGCTTCGATTCCTTCGGCGCGGGTGCAGATCTACTTCATCGACAACGACGACTATTTCGCCCGCAAGGCGGTGCTCCGCGATGCCGACGGGGGCTGCTTCGCCGACAACGACGAGCGGGCCGTCTTTTTCGCCCGGGGCGTGCTGGAGACGGTCAAGAAGCTGCGCTGGTCCCCTTCGATCGTCCATTGCCACGGATGGTTCTCGACCATCGCACCGATCTATCTGAAACATGTCTTCTCCGACGACCCCATCTTCAAGGAGGTCAAGATCGTGCTCTCGATCTACGACGACGGCTTCGAGGCACCGCTGGATGCGGGACTGAAGGAGAAGATCGCCCACGAAGGAGTCGAGGACGAAAATCTCTCGGTTCTGGAGACCCCCTCATACGAAAACCTCTACCGTTACGTTATGCAGTATGCCGACGGCTTCGTCCTGGCCTCCGAGCATGTCTCGCCGGCGCTGTGCGAGGCGGTGCGCCGAAGCGGGAAGCCGGTGCTGGAGTATCAGGCACCCGATACGGCGGAGTTTTTCGATAATTACGCCCGGTTCTATGATTCGTTGTAACAACATACGCCGCACGCTCCGCCTGCTGATGTCTGCGGTATTCGCTCTTTGGGGGCTTGCCGCATGTACGGAGGTGGACGATCGGCTGGGGGAGGGTTTTCTGCCCGCCGACCAGCAGATGAAGATCGGCGTGAAGCTCTTCTCGCTTGCTCCCGAGGAGCGGGCTCCGTTTTTCGAGACGCGCCTCTACCGCACCGACTCGATCCGCTCGTCGAACCTGGGGACGGGATTCTTCGGCTCCACCAGCGACGAGACTTTCGGCCGCCGTACGGCGGGTTTCCTGTCGCAGTACCGGGCCGTCGCCATGTCGGACACTTCGGGATTCGGCTATCGCCCCATCTTCGACTCGATCGAGCTGAAGATCTCGGTGGCGGAGTACGACGGCGACACGCTGGTGCCGGTGCGCTACAACGTCTATGAGGTGATCTCGAACGACTACCTCAGCGGTTCGGGTGATGCGGCCGATACGGTATTCTATCCCTTCTTCGATCCGAAACCGTACATCGCGCCGAAGCCGGTCTTTACCTTTACCTATCCCGACGGTCGGACGACGGGACCCAAGACCATGTACGTGCGGATGAATCCCACCGAGGAGGGTCTTGCGCTGGTGCGGCGGCTGATGCTGCTCGACGGAGACTACCGCGACGACATGACGATCTACCGCCGTGCCGATCTGTGGTGCGATGCCTTCAAGGGGGTCTATATCGCTCCGGCGGAGGAGCCGGCCGGCGAAGGGTGCATGTTCGCCACCTCGCTCGAATCGTCGGGCATGATCATGTATGCGCGAAACCGCAACCGGATCGATCCGACGCTCATCCAGGATACCGTGACGGTCAGCTACTCTTTCTATAAGGAGGACGAGACCTACGGCAACGTCTCGATCAACACCGTGCGGCACGACTACGCCGGCAGCGAGATCGAAGCGGTGGCGGCGGGCGGGTCGCTCGCCGACCGTCCCCTGACCTCGACCGTTTACGTCGAGGGCATGGCGGGAGTGGTGACGGAGCTGACGCTGACCGACCGGCTGCTCGAACAGATCGGGGCGCTCCTCGACGAAGAAGTGACCGACGAGTCGGGCCTGCCCTATACCTCGATCGCCGTCAATTGCGCCGAGTTGGAGTTCTACCTCGAAGGCAGCGACTACGACTGGACGAAGATCGATCCGGCGGCGATCACTCCGCTGCTCGATGCCTCGTATGCCCGGATGGGACTCTACGCCGACTACCGGATGCTTACCGGCATCGCCGATTATGCCTACGCTTACGAGAAACTCTATTCGAGTCAGAACTTCGAGCTGCCTTACGGCGGCTATCTCAACCGCAGCAGGGGCTGCTACGTGATGGACGTGACCGGCTACCTGCAGTCGGTGTGGCGGCAGTACCTCGCCCAGAAGCGGGGCGAGTCTTCGGACGAGGAGCCGGCGGACGATGCGCCCCGTACGATCTGCATCGGTCCCGAGGCCTACGGACTCTATTCGCTGCTCCGCACCACGGCGCAGGGCATGGAGGGCGGCGGAAACAACGCTCCCGTCCGGCTCCGTCTGGTCTATACGATGATCAAGTAACCGCAATACTTCGGCGGATAACCTAAGCGACGGCTTAGGTTATCTCGTATTAAGATAGGAAACAGTTGATATGCAAGAAAATTTAGTCATAGTCGAGTCTCCGGCCAAAGCCAAGACCATCGAGAAGTTCCTGGGGAAGGATTTCGTGGTCAAGTCGAGTTTCGGCCACATCCGCGACCTCTCGAAGAAGGACCTCGGTGTGAACCTCGACAGGGAGTATGCGCCCGTTTATGAAATTCCGAGCGAGAAACGCAAGGTGGTCGAGGAGCTGACGCAGCTGGCCCGCAAGACCAAGACCGTCTGGCTCGCTTCCGATGAAGACCGCGAGGGAGAGGCCATCGCCTGGCATCTGGCCGAGGTGCTGGGGCTGCCGGTCGATCAGACCAAGCGGATCGTGTTTCACGAGATTACCAAACCTGCGATTCTGGCGGCCATCGAGTCGCCGCGCACCATCGACATGAATCTGGTAAATGCGCAGCAGGCCCGCCGCGTGCTCGACCGGCTGGTCGGCTTCGAGCTTTCGCCGCTTCTTTGGAAGAAGGTGCGTCCGCAGCTCTCGGCCGGACGCGTGCAGAGCGTGGCCGTGCGGCTGCTGGTCGAGCGCGAGCGCGAGATCATCGCCTTCCGTTCGACGCCCTACTTCCGAGTGGTGGCGCAGTTCCATGCCGCCGCAGATCCCGAGCGCACGCTCTTCAAGGCCGAACTCTCGACCCGCTTCGCGACCCGGGAGAAGGCCGAGGCCTTTCTGCGCAGCTGCGTGGGCTGCCGTTTCACGGTGGTGCGCGCCGAGGAGAAGCCCGCGCATCGCTATCCGGCGCCTCCGTTTACCACTTCGACCCTCCAGCAGGAGGCTGGCCGCAAGCTGGGCATGTCCGTGTCGCAGACCATGTCGGTGGCGCAGCACCTCTACGAGCAGGGTCTCATTACCTACATGCGTACCGACTCGGTCAATCTCTCCAGGCAGGCGATCGGCCAGTGCAAGGAGGAGATCGTGAAGCTCTTCGGCGAGAAGTACTCTTCGGCCCACAACTACAAGACCAAGACCAAGGGGGCGCAGGAGGCCCACGAGGCGATCCGCCCCTCGTACCTCGACCGGCAGACGATCGAGGGAACGCCCGCCGAACGGCGGCTCTACGAGCTGATCTGGAAGCGTACGGTCGCCTCGCAGATGGTCGCGGCCGAGATCGACCGCACGACCATCGTCATCGACGCTCCGGGCGAGAAACTTCAGTTCGTGGCAGCGGGCGAGGTGGTCCGTTTCGACGGATTCCTCAAGCTCTACTCCGAATCGACCGACGACGAGGCGGGCGACGAGCATTCGGGCCTGCTCCCGAAGATGACTCCCGGCGAGGAGGTGCGCTATGCGCAGATCACGGCCACCGAGCGCTTTACCGCTCCGCCGGCCCGCTACAACGAGGCTTCGCTGGTCAAGCGGCTCGAGGAGCTGGGCATCGGCCGTCCTTCGACCTATGCGCCGACTATCTCGACAATCATCAACCGGGGCTATGTGGTCAAGCAGAACAAGGAGGGGCAGAAACGCGACTACCTCCAGCTCACGCTGCGCGAGCATATCGCGGAGAAACAGCTGAGCGAGACCTTCGGCAAGGAGAAGAACCGCCTGCAACCCACCGACATAGGTATGGTGGTAAACGACTACCTCGAGTCGCAGTTCGAGCCGATCATGGACTACAACTTTACGGCCAACGTCGAGAAGGAGTTCGACCGCATCGCCGAGGGCGAGATCGCCTGGTCGAGGATGATCGACGATTTCTACGGTCCGTTTCATCGGATGGTTGATGAGGCTACCGCGACGCAGACTCCCAAGAACAGTCAGGTGCGCGTGCTGGGTACCGACCCCGAGACGGGGCGCACAGTCAAGGCCCGTATCGGCCGCTACGGCCCGATGGTCGAGATCGAGGCTCCCGAGGGGGAGAAGAGCCGTTTCGCCTCGCTCAAGAAGGGGCAGCTGATCGAGTCGCTCACGCTCGACGAGGCGCTGGCGCTCTTCGCGCTGCCCCGCAACCTGGGGCTTTACGAGGGCGAGGAGCTGGTCGTCGGCATCGGCAAGTTCGGTCCCTACGTGCGTTACGGCAAGTCGTTCGCCTCGCTCGCTCGTACCGACGATCCCTATACGATCGGCTACGACCGGGCCGTCGAGCTGGTGCGCGAGCAGCAGAGCCGCGCGGCTGCGGCCCATACGCCGCTGAAGACCTTCGACGAGGAGCCGGAGCTGCAGGTGCGCAGCGGCCGCTACGGTCCCTACATCGCCTACAAGGGCAAGAACTACCGCATCCCGAAGGGTACGGAGCCGGGGGCGCTCACGCTCGAACAGTGCATGAACATCATCAAAACATCCAAGAAATAACCACAAACACCAAATCACGATGAAAAAACTCTTGTTACTTGCCGGGCTGGCGCTTGCGGTCTGCTCGGTATCGGCCAAGAAACCTGCGAAAAACGCAGAGGAGGGCTACAAATTCACCGATCTGAAGGTCGTTCCCGGCACTTCGGTCAAGGATCAGTTCCGCAGCGGCACCTGCTGGTGCTATTCGACGCTCTCGTTCCTGGAGAACGAGATCTTGCGTGCCGGCGGTCCGGAGATGGACCTGTCGGAAATGTGGATCGTCCGCAACATGTACTATGAGAAGGGTGTGAAGTACGTCCGCATGCACGGTATGCTGAACTTCGCCCAGGGCGGTGCGGCGCACGACGTGATCGAGGGCATCAAGCTCTACGGCATCGTGCCCGAGGAGGTCTATCGCGGCCTGAACTACGGCACGGAGAAGCCTGTTTTCGGCGAGCTGGACGCTGCGCTGAAGGGTTATCTCGACGCGATCGTCAAGGCCCACAACAACGGGGTGCTGACCCCCGCCTGGAAGGACGGTCTCAATGCGCTGCTCGACACCTATTTCGGTCCCCGTCCCGAGACCTTTACCTGGGAGGGCAAGGAATATACCCCCATGTCGTTCGCCGCGTCGCTGCCGATCAGCATGGACGACTACGTCGATGTGGGTTCGTTCACGCACCATCCCTTCTACACCGACTTCATCATCGAGGTTCCCGACAACTGGATGTGGGGCACGGTCTATAACGTTCCGCTGGAGGAGATGATGGCCGTCGTCGATAACGCGCTGGAGAACGGCTACTCGATCGAGTGGGGTACCGACGTGAGCGAGAAGGGATTCAGCCGCACCAAGGCGATCGGCATCATCCCCGAGACCGACCTGGAGAGCATGGGCGGTACGGAGGCCGAGAAGTGGGGCAAGCTGACCGATGCCGAGAAGGAGGCCGCGCTCTATAAGTTCGACGGTCCCGTTCGCGAGAAGAAGATCACGCAGGAGATGCGTCAGGAGGCCTACGACAACTACGAGACCACCGACGACCACGGCATGGTCATCGTCGGCACGGCCGTCGATCAGGCGGGCAATCCTTTCTACAAGGTCAAGAACTCGTGGAACGTGCGTCCTCCCTACGAAGGTTACTTCTATTTCTCGCGTCCGTTCGTGGAGTATAAAACCATTTCGGTAATGGTCAATAAGAACGCCATCCCGCAGCCGATCCGCGAGAAGCTGGGTCTCTAAGCCCGCTTTCGCGCTTTTTCTGTGAGGCGTAACGTTTTCCGGGTCGGAGAGTAAGACTTTGCTCTCTGACCCGGTTTCGTTATCTCCCGATGCGGCCGACGGCCGGAAAGCAGGCGGCTTCCCGGCAGAGACGGTCGGTTACGCAGGGTTGATGGGAGTACCCCCCCCCTGTCTGCCGCACGAAGAGCGCCTCGCTCGATTTGGTCGATCCCTCGCAGCGCGACAGGCGCTTCTGATATGGGACTGACGGAATCGGTTTCGAACCGACTCCGACGGCGGCGGCAACCGATGTTGCCGCCGCTTTTTTTGCGGGCCGCGCGGCAGGCGGAAGGAGAGGAAGGGCCTCGGAATTCCCCGCGGGGCGGGGCTTCGGGATTTTCCCGCAGTCCGGAGCGGCCGGAGGGCAGAGGAGGGCAGAGGAGGGCAGAGGAGGGCAGTGGAGGGTCTGCGCTGTTTTATTCCGGCCGAAGGGGAGGCGGTTCGGAATGTTCTTCCTATTTTTGC
>JAIEHQ010000049.1 GCA_029065825.1 Alistipes sp. | reverse complement strand
GTATATGCCTCGTTGAAATCGACGAACTCGATGATGCACATGTCGGCAGCGTCGCCCAGACGGAAACCGGTCTTCAGGATGCGGGTGTAACCGCCCGGACGATCAGCGATCTTGGGAGCGATCGTGCGGAACAGCTCCGTCACGGCCTCCTTCTGCTTCAGGTACGAGAATACGACACGGCGCGAATGGGTCGTGTCCTCTTTCGACTTGGTTACCAGCGGCTCGACGAACTGCTTCACGGCCTTAGCCTTGGCAACGGTAGTCTCGATGCGCTTGTGCAGAATGAGCGACGAAGCCATATTCGACAACATAGCCTTGCGGTGGCCGACCTTTCTGCCCAGGTGATTGAAATTCTTATTGTGTCTCATAATTAATCTTTATCAAGTTTGTAGATAGATACGTCCATTCCGAACTTCAGGTTGAGCGCCGCAAGCAACTCGTCGAGCTCCGTGAGCGACTTCTTGCCGAAGTTGCGGAATTTGAGCAGGTCGTTGCGGTTGAGCTGCACCAGATCGCCCACGGTGTCCACGTCGGCGGCTTTCAGGCAGTTGAGCGCACGAACGCTCAGATCCTGATCCGAAAGCTTCGTCTTGAGGAGCTGGCGCATGTGCAGGACATCCTCGTCGAACTCCTCCGCACCGTTCGTATCCTCCATGTTCACGGTAATCTTCTCGTCGGAGAAGAGCATGAAATGTTGGATGAGAATCTTGGCAGCCTCTTTCAAGGCATCCGTCGGATAAATCGAACCGTCGGTGGTAATCTCCAGATTCAACTTCTCGTAGTCGGTTCTCTGCTCGACACGGTAGTTCTCGATCGAATACTTCACGTTCTTGATCGGCGTGAAGATCGAGTCGATCGGAAGGGTACCGAACTCGCACTCGGCGGGCATGTTCTCCTCGGCAGGCACATAACCGCGGCCCTTGCCGATGGTCAGCGTGAACTGCATCTTCGTACCGGGAGCCAGGTGGCAGATAACCAAATCGGGATTCAATACCTTGAAGAACGAAAGGTAGTTCGAGATATATCCCGCCGTCAGCTCCGTCACGCCGGCCACATTGACCGACACCTTCTCGGCGTCCTGATTATCGACCGTGCGGATGAAACGGATTTGCTTCAGGTTCAGGATGATGTCGATCATACCCTCCATCACTCCAGGGATCGCGGCAAACTCATGATCCACGCCGGCCACCTTCACGGTCGTGATCGCATAACCCTCCAGCGAGGAGAGCAGGATCCGGCGCAAGGCATTGCCGACGGTCATGCCGAAACCGGGCTCCAGCGGTCGGAACTCGAAACGTCCGAACGAGGAGGTGGATTCGAGCATGATAACCTTTTCAGGCTTCTGAAATGCTAATATTGCCATAATTATCGAATCGGTTGTAAGATTACTACTTGGAGTACAACTCGACGATAAGCTGCTCCTTGATATTTTCGGGAATCTCCTCGCGCTCGGGCTTCTGGAGGAACTTGCCGGCCATAGCCGCACCGTCCCACTCGAGCCAAGCGTAACGGCTCTTCGAGCCGCCGGCCAGACTTCCGGTAATTACTTCCAAACTCTTCGATTTCTCACGTACAGAAACAATATCGCCCGTTTTCAGCGAATACGAAGGAATGTTCACGACATTGCCGTTCACGCAAATGTGGCAGTGCGACACCAGCTGACGAGCCGCTGCGCGCGTCGGAGCGATGCCCAGACGGTACACCACGTTGTCCAGACGGCACTCGAGCAGCTTGAGCAGGTTCTCGCCCGTGATACCGCCCATGCGGGCAGCCTCCTCGTAGGTGCGGGAGAACTGCTTCTCCAGCAGGCCGTAGGTAGCCTTAGCCTTCTGCTTCTCGCTGAGCTGCTGGCCGTACTCCGAAACTTTCTTGCGCTTGCGTGCCAGACCGTGCTGTCCGGGAGGGAAATTCCGCTTCTCGAGAACTCTGTCCGCACCGAAAATAGCTTCGCCGAACTTTCTGGCGATTTTGGATTTAGGTCCTATATATCTTCCCATTACATTAACTTTTTAAAATCCGATAAAATAGTTTTTACGTGCCCAGCCGAAATTATACACGACGGCGGTTGGGTGCACGGCAACCGTTGTGCGGCATCGGAGTAACGTCGATGATCTCCATTACCTCCAGGCCGGCTCCATGAATGGTACGCACGGCCGACTCGCGTCCGGCACCGGGACCCTTCACGTAAACCTTGACCTTGCGCAGGCCCATGTCGTAAGCAACCTTCGCGCAGTCGGCCGAAGCCGTCTGAGCTGCATAGGGAGTATTCTTCTTCGAACCACGGAAACCCATCTTACCGGCCGAAGACCAGCTGATAACGTCGCCGACCTCGTTGGTAATGGTGATGATCACGTTGTTGAAAGTCGAATGAACGTAGGCCATACCCACAGCACCGACCTTAACAACCTTCTTCTTGACTGTTCCAGTTTTCTTTGCCATAACTCTCTAATTATTACTTCGTTGCCTTTTTCTTGTTTGCGACGGTCTTCTTCTTGCCCTTGCGGGTGCGAGCGTTGTTCTTGGTGCTCTGACCGCGCACCGGAAGACCCAGACGATGACGGATGCCCCGGTAGCAGCCGATATCCATCAGTCGTTTGATGTTGAGCTGCACGACCGAACGGCACTCGCCCTCGACCTTGATGCCCATCTCGGCGATCTTCGAACGAATGGCGCCGACCTGCTCATCCGACCAGTCCTGAACCTTGAGGTCGTAGTTGATGCCGGCCTCATCGAGAATTTTGCGGGCGGTCGAGCGGCCGATGCCGTAGATATACGTCAGACCGATTTCGCCGCGCTTGTTTTTTGGTAAATCTACACCTACTATACGTGCCATAAAATTTCTCTTTCTTTAATTAATCGTTCAAACATTACCCCTGGCGCATTTTAAACTTAGGATTCTTCTTGCAGATCACATAAAGTTTGCCCTTACGCTTCACGATCTTGCAATCCTCGCTTCTCTTCTTGATTGATGCTTTTACTTTCATGGTGTTTTCAAGCAATCTAATGGTTATTTGTACCTAAAGGAGATCCGTCCCTTGCTCAGATCGTAGGGAGTCATCTCCACTTTCACTTTATCGCCGGGAAGAATCTTGATGTAGTGCATCCGCATCTTTCCGGAGATATGGGCCGTGATCACGTGTCCGTTGTCCAATTCCACGCGGAACATGGCGTTGGAGAGGGCTTCGATGATCGTACCGTCCCGTTCGATCGCAGTTTGTTTTGCCATAGAGTCTTACTTGTTTAATTCCTGTTCGATAATACTGAAATCCGTCAATACGTCCGGACCGTCCTTGCGAATCGCCACGGCGAATTCGTAGTGAGCCGCCGGCTTGCGGTCGCGTGTGCGAACCGTCCATCCGTCGCGCTCGAAAACCACCGAGCGATTTCCCATCGTGATCATCGGTTCGATGCAGATGACCATCCCCTCCTTGAGAAGAGGTCCCCTGCCGCGCGCTCCGTAGTTGGGGACACCGGGATCTTCGTGCATCTTGCGTCCCAGACCGTGTCCTTCCAGCTCGCGGACCACTCCGTAACCGAAACTTTCGGCATACTCCTGCACGGCTACCGAAATATCGCCTACGCGATTTCCGGCCTTAGCCTGTGCCGTACCTTTATAAAGAGCCTCTTTGGTGACTTCCATCAGCTGCCGTACTTCCTGGGCAACCTCTCCGACGGCGAACGTATAAGCCGAATCACCAACAAACCCCTTCATAAACGTACCGCAATCCACCGAAACGATGTCTCCCTCGCGGAGGACCCGTTTGGACGACGGAATACCGTGTACCACCTCTTCGTTGATCGAAATGCACAGCGAAGCGGGGTACCCTTCGTAGCCGAGAAAAGCTGGAACTGCTCCGTGCGAACGGATGAAATCCTCCGCGATCTTATCCAGCTCCTTGGTCGTAACGCCCGGCGCGATGCGGCGACCCACCTCGGCCAGCGTCCGGCTTACCAGGAGGTTGTTCTCACGGAGCAGCTCTATCTCTTCGTCAGTCTTTAAGTATATCATTCTTTCAGAACTCCTTTCAAAAACAATTAGTGGCGACCCTGGATGCGTCCCGTCTTCATCAGACCGTCGTAGTGACGCATCAGCAGGTAGCTCTCTATCTGCTTCAGAGTGTCGAGGATCACACCGACCATAATCAGCAGCGACGTACCTCCGTAGAAGTAGGCGAACGCCTGCTGGATGTTCAGGAACTTCATGGCCAGGGCGGGCAGAATGGCCACCAGAGCCAGGAAGATCGAACCGGGAAGCGTGATTCTCGTCATGATGGTGTCGATGTAGTTCACGGTCTGCTTACCCGGCTTGACACCCGGGATAAAACCGCCGTTGCGCTTCATGTCGTCGGCCATCATTTGAGGATTGACGATAATCGCCGTATAGAAATAGGTAAAGGCGACTACCAGGACACCGAGCGTAAGGTTGTACCAGAAACCGCGCATGTCGGAGAATGCCGCAGCGAAACCGGGAGCGACATTGGCGAACAGCATCGGGATGAACATCAGCGCCTGCGCGAAGATGATCGGCATCACGTTGGCAGCATTCATCTTGAGCGGTATGTACTGACGTACGCCGCCGTACTGTTTGTTACCGACGATACGCTTGGCGTACTGTACGGGGACCTTGCGAACGGCCTGCACCAGCGCGATGGTCGCCATGAAGACCAGGAACAGGAGAACCAGCTCCAGGATCAGCATGATGGCGCTTCCGTCGGAAGTCTGGAAGCGCGCATTGACCTCGGCCAGCAGCGCATGAGGCAGACGTGCCACGATACCGATCATGATGATCAGCGAGATACCGTTGCCGATACCCTTGTCCGTGATCTTCTCGCCGAGCCACATGATGAACATGGTGCCCGCGATCAGGATGAGGGTCGCGTAAGCGGTAAAGAGGAACGTGTTGCCATAGACGAAGGCATCGCCCGACTGATGGGCCAGGTTCGCGATATACGCGGGACCCTGGATCAGCAGCACGACGATCGTCAGCATGCGAGTCCACTGATTCATTTTGCGGCGGCCGCTCTCACCCTCCTTCTGCATCTTCTGGAAGTACGGAATCATGATGCCCATCAACTGAATGATGATCGAAGCGGTGATGTACGGCATCACACCGAGCGCAAAAATAGCCGCATTGCCGAATGCACCGCCGGAGAATACGTTCAACAGACCCAGAAGGCCGTTGCCTGCCAGCTGATTGGCAAATTCGGATCCCGCGCCCAGGGCGTTGGGATTAATGCCCGGAATGACCACAAAACAACCCAGACGATATACGAGAAGGAGGCCTATCGTATAGAGAATACGCTTGCGGAGCTCCTCGATCTTGTATATGTTCTTCAGGGTTTCAACGAATTTCTTGTTGGTGGCCAACAGGGCGACGATCGCCGCGAAGACCAGACCAACAATCAGATAACCATAACCGTTCATAATCTTGGGTTTTTATGGTTATTACAATTTTTCCACACTGCCTCCGGCTGCAGCGATAGCAGCCTCGGCGCTCTTCGAGAAGGCGTGTGCCTTCACTGCAAGAGCTTTCGTAATCGCACCGTTACCCAGGATCTTCACTTTGTCGTTCGACGAGATGAAGCCGGCAGCTACGAGCGTATCGACCGTCACCTCCGTCAGGTTCTTTTTCGCAGCGAGTTCTTCGAGCGTCGAAAGGTTGATCGGCTTGAATTCGACTCTCTTCAGATTGGTAAAGCCGAATTTCGGCAGACGACGCTGCAACGGCATCTGACCGCCTTCGAAACCTAACTTGCGCGAGTAGCCCGAACGCGACTGGGCACCCTTGTTGCCTCGCGTTGCATAGCCGCCGTGACCCGAACCGGCACCGCGACCGATTCGTTTGTCGTGATGCGTTGCTCCCTTAGCGGGTTTGAGATTATTGAGTTCCATCGTTTATCAGTTTCTTAAACGTTTCTAAATTATTTGATCTCCTCGATCGTTACGAGGTGCTTCACACGCTCCAGCATGCCCTTGATGATCACAGAATCCTCGTGCTCGACACTCTGACGGATCTTGCGGAGACCCAGCGCGTCGAGGTTCTTGCGCTGCTGAGCGGTCGTGCCGATACGGCTTCTGACCTGAGTGATTTTCAATCTTGCCATACTCTTTCTTCCAATTAACCGTTAAACACCTGATTCATCGAAATACCGCGAACCCGAGCCACGCTGTGCGCATCGCGCAGTTCGCAGAGAGCGGCGATCGTCGCCTTGACCAGGTTGTGGGGGTTCGACGAACCCTTGCTCTTCGCGAGCACGTTCTTGACACCCACCGACTCCAGCACGGCACGCATAGCACCGCCGGCGATGATACCGGTACCGGGAGCCGCCGGACGAACCATCACGAGCGAACCGCCGAAGCGCTTCTCCTGCTTGTGGGGAATCGTTCCGTTGATCACGGGAATCTTCACCAGGTTCTTCTTGGCATCCTCCACGCCCTTGGCGATGGCCGAAGTAACCTCCGAAGCCTTGCCCAGACCGTAGCCTACCACACCGTTCTCGTTACCTACGACGACGATGGCCGAGAAACTGAAAGTGCGACCACCCTTCGTTACTTTGGTAACACGCTGGATGCTTACGAGTCTGTCCTTAAGCTCCAGGTCGCTTGTGCGTACTTTATTCATGTTGGTATTTGCCATTTCGCTTAGAATTTAAGACCGCCTTCGCGAGCGGCGTCGGCTAACATTTTTACTCGTCCGTGATAGAGGCAGCCGTTACGGTCGAACGCAACGGTCGAAATACCCTTCTCGGCGGCACGCTTGGCGGCGAGCTTGCCGACCAGAGCCGCTACCTCGCTCTTGTTCTTGCCGGCGATCTCGGCTGCGATCTCCTTGTCCAGCGAAGAAGCGTTGGCCAGGGTTACGCCTGCCTGATCGTCAATAAACTGCACGTAGATCTGCTTGTTGCTACGGAATACAGTCATACGAGGCTGCTCGGGCGTACCGCTCACGATCTTGCGGATACGCATCTTGATCCTCTCTCTTCTCTCTATTTTAGTCAATGCCATAACTTACTCAATGTTTATTATTTAGCACCTGCAGACTTACCGGCCTTGCGACGCAGTACCTCGCCTACGAACTTGATACCCTTGCCCTTGTATGGTTCAGGCTTGCGCAGCGAACGGATCTTCGCAGCGACCTGGCCCACCAGCTGCTTGTCGATGCTCTTCAGCGTTACGATCGGGTTGCCCTTCTTCTCCGTCACGGCTGTAGCGGTCACTTCGGGGGGCAGCATCAGATACGTATCGTGCGAATAACCGAGGCTCATCTCCAGAATGTTGCCTTTGACTTCGGCCTTGAAACCGACACCTACCAGCTCCTGCTTGATCTCGTAGCCCTTCGACACGCCGACGACCATGTTGTTGATCAGCGCACGATAGAGTCCGTGCAGCGAGCGGTGACGCGGCTGGTTGGTCGGACGCGTTACCAGCACGGCGGGAATCTCCTTCTGGGTGTGCGGATCGATGTGCGAGCCGACCTCGACCTTGATGTCCGAATCAACCTTCTGACTCATTGTCCCAAGTGGTCCTTTCACGCTTACCACGTTGTCCGGCGATACGGTAACGGTCACACCGGCGGGCAAGTTTACAGGTAATCTACCAATTCTTGACATTTTCGATATTCGTTATTTGATGATTAGTAAATATAGCACAACACTTCGCCGCCGACATTCTCCTTGCGGGCCTTCGCGTCGGTCATGATGCCCTTCGAGGTCGAGAGGATGGCGATACCCAGGCCGTTCATCACGCGGGGCATCTTCTCCACCGAAGCATACTGACGCAGACCGGGACGGCTCACGCGATGCAGGTTCTTGATGGCGTTGCATTTGCTCGCAGCATCCCACTTGAGAGCGATCTTGATGGTGGGGTGGCCCTTCTCGTTCGTGTCGAACTTGTAAGCCAGGATGTAACCCTGCTCGTAGAGAATCTTGGTGATCTCTTGCTTAATTTTTGAGCCAGGAGCTTCAACCACTTTGTGGTTGGCTTTCACTGCGTTTCTAATTCTGGTCAGAAAATCCGAAATAGGATCCGTCATAATGAATTAAAAGTTAAAAATTAATAATTTGTGTTTATTCAATATTCTGAGTCTCCGGCACTTCGATCGTTCTCGCCGCACCTTCGGCTCTTTTTTTCGCTTCGCATCCGCTTCATCCGCCCCGGCTTCCCGGGTCCGCATTTTGCGATCGGACGGGGCTATAAAGCGCGCAAATATAGGTATAATTTTTCACAAAACCATAATCGGCCCTAATTTTTAGCCGATTATATCCGGTTCTCCGAAAACGGCAGCGGTTAGCCATTCACAAAGCTAACACACCTCCGCACGAAAATTCTCCGGCAAAAACACCTTGCCCCCGGACCGCTCCGCCCCGGCGCAACCTCTGCGACGAGCATGCTCCGACGGCGGCAGCCTCCCTTCGGCACGGATTTTGCCTCAAAGAATTTGCAACCAAGCGCCGAACCTTTCGGAGAGTCCCTCCGCCGGGAAGTTATCGCCTGCATGACGACACTTTCCCCGACATCGCGACCATCCTACTCGGACTCCGCACTCCTATAAGGTCCAGTTCCTGCGCAAGGAGCTGTCCGGAAACATGCGGGCATCTTTCGACACCGACCGCCGGTTCCGCACCGTTCGCCGCACCCGCACCGCCTCTCCGCTGCTGCGGACGAAGCCGGCGCGCATCGCGTGCGCCACTCTCCCCCTCGGGCTGCGACACCCTCGGAACATGAACCCTTCGTCATCGTTCCGCCGCACCGCAAACACCTCCCCGAAGAGAGGGTTTGCCGGCGAACGGAAGAAAACAGGGAACGACTACCAGCTCGCCTTCTTAACGCCCGGGATCAGACCGTTCGACGCCATCTCGCGGAACTGGATACGGCTGATGCCGAACTGACGGATATAACCCTTCGGACGCCCCGTCAGCTTGCAACGGTTGTGCTGACGAATCGGATTCGAGTTGCGCGGCAGTTTCGACAGTGCGATCCACGCCTCCTCGTGATCCATCTCGCCGCTCTTTACCTTGGCAGCGATCTCGTCGCGCTTGTGCTGATAGCGTTTCGCGAGTTTCGCACGCTTTACCTCGCGTGCCTTCATCGATTCTTTTGCCATCGTTTAGTTCTTTTTAGCGTTTTTGAAAGGAAGACCGAACTCGCGCAGCAGGGCGTAACCCTCCTCGTCCGTCGCAGCCGTCGTTACGAAAGTGATCTCCATGCCGAAGATCTTCGTGATCTTGTCGATGTCGATCTCCGGGAAGATGATCTGCTCGGTAATGCCGAGGGTGTAGTTACCCTGACCGTCGAACTTCTCGTTGATACCCTTGAAGTCGCGGATACGCGGCAGAGCCACGGCGATCAGACGCTCCAGGAACTCGTACATCTTGTTGTGACGCAGCGTCACGCGTACGCCGATGGGCATGCCCTTGCGCAGTTTGAAGTTCGAGATATCCTTTCTCGACTTGGTCTGCACGGCTTTCTGGCCCGTGATGAGCGTGAGCTCCTGCTGTGCCACGTCGATGAGTTTCTTATCGGCGACGGCCTGGCCCATACCCTGGTTGATAACGATCTTCTCGAGTTTCGGGCACTGCATGACGCTCGTGTAGCCGAACTCCTTCATAAGGGTAGCGACGATCTGCTCCTTATACTGTGTCTTGAGTGTAGGTACGTATGCTGCCATTATTTGATCTCCTCCCCTGACTTTTTAGCGTAACGGACTAATTTACCCTCTGCGTTCTGCTTGCGACCGATGCGAGTGGGCTTGCCGCTCTTCGGGTCCAGAACCTGCAGATTCGAGATATGGATCGCCGATTCCTGCTCGACGATACCACCCTGAGGATTCTTCGCATTGGGCTTGGTGGCCTTCTTGCAAATGTTCACGCCCTCAACGATAGCACGCTGCTTCTCGACATCGACCTTCAGGACTTTGCCCTGCTGACCTTTGTTGTCGCCCGCATTGACGTAAACCATATCCCCTTTCTTAATATGCAATTTGACTGACATATCTCTGAATGTGTTTTTTAAGATTACAATACTTCAGGAGCGAGGGAGATGATCTTCATATACTGATCGCGAAGCTCACGAGCAACGGGACCGAAGATACGAGTACCACGAATTTCACCCTGGTTGTTCAGAAGTACGACGGCATTGTCGTCGAAACGGATATAAGAACCGTTGGCGCGGCGGATCTCCTTGGTCGTACGGACCACGACGGCCTTCGATACAGCACCCTTCTTGACATCGCCCGAAGGAGAAGCGCTCTTGACGGCCACTACGATTTTATCGCCGATCGAGGCGTAGCGACGCTTCGTGCCGCCCAGCACACGGATGCAAAGAACCTCCTTCGCACCGCTGTTATCAGCTACTACGAGTCTACTTTCTTGTTGTATCATAACTACTTCGCTCTTTCAATGATTTGTACTAATCTCCAACGCTTCGTCTTGCTCAGCGGACGGGTTTCCATGATGCGTACGGTATCGCCCTCGCGGCAGGTGTCGTCCAGAGACTCGGCGACGAACTTCGTCGTCTTGTTCACGAACTTGCCATAGATCGGGTGCTTTACCTTACGGGCCACTGCAACCACGATGGTTTTTTCCATTTTGTTGCTGACAACCACCCCAATACGCTCTTTTCTAAGATTTCTTTCCATAGTCAATAATTAACATTTAGGGTTTTTCTGACGCAGAATTGTCAGCATGCGCGCGATATCTCTGCGGGATTTCTTGATGATCGACGGATTCTCGACAGGCGATACGGCGTGCTGCACCTTGAGCTTCGAAAGCTGTGCCTTCTCCGCCTCGATGCGCTCCTGCAGCTCCTTAACCGAGAGGTCCTTTATTTCTGCACTTTTCATCTCTTTGGCTTAGATTGAGGTTTCGACGAAATCTCGTCTTACAATGAACTTAGTGGTAATAGGCAGTTTCTGAGCGCCCAGACGCAGCGCTTCCTGCGCCACTGCCAGAGGCACACCTTCCGCCTCGAAGAGAATACGACCCGGAGTAACGGGCGCTACGAAGCCCTCGGGATTACCCTTACCTTTACCCATACGCACCTCGGCCGGTTTCTTCGTGATGGGTTTGTCGGGGAAGATGCGGATCCAGAGCTGTCCCTCACGCTTCATGTAACGCGTGATGGCCTGACGCGCAGCTTCGATCTGACGACCCGTAATCCAGGCGGACTCAAGTGCTTTGATTGCGAACGATCCGTATGCAAGTTGGTTACCTCTCTGAGCTAAACCCTTCATACGACCTTTCTGCATTCTTCTAAATTTGGTCTTTTTCGGCTGTAACATAGTGTTTTACGCTTTTGAAAGGTACTACTTGTTGTTGTTATTGCGTCTTCTGGGACGACGATCGCCGCGCTCGCCGCGATCACCGCGCGGAGCACGACGCTCCTGCGAGCGACCGGCACCCTGGGCCGAAGCCGAAGCGCCTGCGATCTCGAACAGATCGCGCTTGCCGTAAACCGTACCCTGGCAGATCCACACCTTCACGCCGAGAATACCCACCTTCGTGAGCGCCTCGGTCAGGCAGTAATCTACGTCGGCACGGAACGTATGCAGAGGCACGCGTCCCTCTTTGATGGTTTCGCTGCGCGCCATCTCGGCACCGCCGACACGACCCGAAACCTGGATCTTGATACCCTCGGCACCCATGCGCATGGTCGAAGCGACAGCGGTCTTCACGGCACGGCGG
>JAIEHQ010000048.1:9807-11679 GCA_029065825.1 Alistipes sp. | reverse complement strand
GCGGCAGGCGGAACAGGGAGGCTGCGTCCCGAAAGCAACCGTCCGGAAGAGTGCATGGCACTCTTCCGGACGGCAGTCGGGAAAGGCCGGCCCGCGAACGGACACCGCCACACCCCGCATGAAGTAGTTTAAGGTCTTGAATGTGAAGAAATAGGTTTAATCAGGTAGTTTTGTTTTATATTGGTTAATGAAGATTTCCGATACATGACCTCTCCGCAACGGACACAGAGCGCAAAAAGCGCGCAAAGGACGGAACGGGGAAGAGGAAGAGGGAAAAAGGATTCCCCGGAGGGAATCGAACGGCCCGCAAGGAGGGAAAGTGTCGCGGAACGGCTAACGGGCACCCGCGACCGAATGGTCGTCGATGCTCATATCGGGAATATTGAGGTATCTGCGGTCGCTGAGATCGTTTTCGGCATTGTGCCAACCGACACACATGGAGATAAGAAAGGGACGGAGCGAATCGATCCTCTTCGCTTTTCTGGAGGGAAAAGCGCTGTTCCCGAAAGAACCGGAGCGATATGTTGCCCGAAGCCGACGCACGATCGTATCACAGGACGGGAAGCGTGTTGCACCCCTCGTCATCTCCCGCAAAGATAGTCTTTGCCCCTGAAAAAACAAAAAAATCGGACGAAAAAGAGCTGCGGCCATCCGAATACGCCGCATCTCCGCCCGGCACGACAGAGAGTTCCGGCACACGCAGCGGACCTCACGCACCGGCGGATCGGTCGCACCGGCGGATCGGTCGCACCGGCGGATCGGTCGCACCGGACGAGCGCCGAAGCGCCCAGCACGGCGGCATTATCGGCCGCGAGCGCACTCGCCAGCAGCCGGATCGTGCCCCTGCGCGCCGGCATGAGCGCCTCCTCGAAACTGCGGCGCAGAGGCTCGAGCAGCAAATCGCCCGAACGGGCCACACCGCCCGAAAGCACGATCGCCTCGGGCGAGAGAAGGGCCGCCGCATCGGCCAGGGCACGCCCCAGCGTCCGGGCCGTCGCCGCAAACGCCTCCAGCGCCAGAGGATCGCCCGCTTCGGCTGCCCGGGCGACGGTCAAGGCTTCGATGCGGTCGCAGGCGATGCCACGCAGCGGGCCGGGGGTCGTCTCGCGGGCCATAAGCTCCGCCAGCGTGCGGCAGAGACCCGAGGCCGAAGCATAGGCCTCCAGACAGCCCCGCCGGCCGCAGCCGCACTCCCGCCCCGCCGGCTCGACGGTCACATGGCCCAGCTCGCCGGCCATGCCGCCGCGCCCCTCGAGCACCCGGCCGTCGCAGACGATGCCGGCACCGACACCCGTGCCGAGCGTCACGGCGATGAAGTCGCTCATCCCCCGCGCCGCACCGTAGATCATCTCGCCCCACGCAGCGGCATTGGCATCGTTGGTCATGCGGACCGGCACTCCGGGAAAACAGCGCGCCAGCTCCGCACAGAGAGGGAAGCTCCGCCGCTGCGGGTCGGGATCGGCCTCGTCGGGGGCGAAGCGCCACATATTGACCGGCTGCACGATGCGGCCCGTCCGCCCGTCGGCATTCGGCGCGCCGATTCCCTCGATCGCAGCCCCTTCGGGCATGGAGCGCAGCAGCTCCCCGACCGCCCCGGCCAGTCGGACGGCGTAAGCGGGGTAATCGCCGAACCGGGGGTAATCGGCGGTAGCGAAGGCACCTCGCGCCACCACCCGGCCCGCACCGTCCACCAGCCCCAGGGCGGTGTTGGTGCCTCCTATATCTATGCCGATCGCGAACTTTTCCATAATCCTCCTCATTCGATATGTTTCGGTCAAAGTTAGAAAAAATTGCGCCATATCGACTTTTTTTCTACTTTTGAGACGATTCCCGCCCGCAAATCGCGCCGATTCGTTCGGGTGTCCGTCTGCG
>JAIEHQ010000048.1:0-9797 GCA_029065825.1 Alistipes sp. | reverse complement strand
GCGGATCCTTACCGCAACAACAAACGAAAGAGAAATGATACCGACAAACGACCAACTGCTGGAGCGCGTCGAGCGCTACCTGACGCAGATCGGCTTCCCCGACCAGCCCGCCAAACTCTACGATCCGATCGGCTATTCGCTCTCGATGGGCGGCAAGCGGCTGCGGCCCATGCTGCTGCTGCTCTCCTACGGGATCTTCGCCGACAACACCGAAAAGGCCCTCCCCGCAGCAGCCGCAGTGGAGGTGTTCCACAACTTCACGCTGCTGCACGACGACATCATGGACAACGCGGCCGTGCGCCGGGGCAAACCCTCGGTCTTCGCACGCTGGGGTCAGAACGTAGCGATCCTCTCGGGCGACGCGATGCTCATCAGCGCCTACCGCCTGCTGGCCGCCCTGCCCCCGCAGATGCTGCCCCGCATCCTGGAGCGCTTCAACCGAATGGCCATCGAGGTGTGCGAGGGACAGCAGCTCGACATGGACTTCGAGAGCCGCGACGAGGTCTCCGTCGCGGAGTACATGCGGATGATCGCCCTCAAGACCTCGGCGCTGCTCTCGGGAGCGACCGAGCTGGGCGCTATCCTGGGCGGAGCCGGCGCGGAGGACTGCGACCGCCTCTACCGCTTCGCCACCGAGCTGGGGCTGGCCTTCCAGCTTCAGGACGACCTGCTCGACAGCTACGGCGACCAGCGGCTGGGCAAGGCCATCGGCGGCGACATCCTCGAAGGCAAGAAGACCTACCTGATGATCGCGGCGCTGGCCCGGGCGGACGAGCAGGAGCGGACGCTGCTGCGCACGATCCACACCGATCCGAACCTCACGGACGCGCAGAAGATCGCCACGGTCAAGGCACTCTACGACAAGCTGGAGGTGGCGGAGCTGACCCGCCGGGAGATCGAACACCGCTTCCGCGAGGCGCTCGGGGTGCTCGACACCCTCTCCGTCCGCTCGGAGGCCACCCGGCGGCTGGGTGCCTACGCCGGCAGCCTGATGGGACGCAACAAATAAACCGACCGATGAAACGAAGCGACATAGAAATCATGGCCCCGGCCGGATGCTACGAATCCCTCCGGGCGGCGATCGACGCAGGAGCCGACTCGATCTACTTCGGAGTCGAGAAGCTCAACATGCGCTCCCAGTCGGCCGCCAACTTCACGCTGGACGACATGGACCGCATCGCCGCCATCGCGCGCGAGAACGGCCTGAAAAGCTACCTGACGGTCAATACGGCGATCTACGACAACGAAATGGAGACGCTCCGCGAACTGATCGACCGGGCGCGCACGGCAGGGGTCGATGCCGTCATCGCGACCGACCCGGCCGCGATTCTCTGCGCCCGGCAGGCGGGAGTCAAGGTGCATATCTCCACGCAGAGCAACATCTCCAACGTCGAGGCCGTGCGCTTCTACGCCCAGTGGGCCGACGTGGTGGTGCTGGCGCGCGAGCTCGACCTGGAGCGGGTGGCCCGCATCGCCCGCGAGATCGAGCGGCAGGGGATCAAGGGTCCCTCGGGCGAGCCGGTGCGCATCGAAATGTTCGCGCACGGAGCGCTCTGCATGGCCATGTCGGGCCGGTGCTACCTCTCGCTCCACAACTCGGGCCACTCGGCCAACCGGGGCGAATGCCGGCAGATCTGCCGCCGGAAATACACCGTAACCGATCCCGACACGGGCGACGCGCTCGACGTGGAGGGCAACTACATCCTCTCGCCCAAGGACCTCTGCACGATCGACTTTCTCGACTCCTTCATCGGAGCCGGCGTGCGGGTGCTCAAGATCGAAGGGCGCGCCCGGGGCGGGGAGTACGTCAAGCGCGTGGTCGAGTGCTACGACCGGGCGCTGCGGGCCATCGAGGCCGGGGAGTACACCCCCGAACTGGCCGCATCGCTCAAGGAGCGGCTCGCGACGGTCTTCAACCGGGGATTCTGGGGCGGCTACTACGCCGGCGCGCCCGTGGTGGAGCACAGCCGCCACCACGGATCGGCCGCCACGCGGCGCAAGGTCTATGTCGGCAAGGTCACCAACTTCTTCAAGAAGATCTCGGTCGCCGAAGTGCAGGTCGAGGCCGCCCCTCTGGCGCAGGGCGACGAGCTGATCTGGATGGGCGAGACGACGGGTGTGGTCGAGCAGCGCTGCGAGGAGCTTTTCTTCGCCGAAAAACCGGCCCGCAGCGTAGTGCAGGGATGCAGCTGCTCGATAAAGACCGCAGGACTCGTACGCCGGGGCGACAAGCTCTACAAGATGGTCGATTCCTCCCAGACCGAATAGACCGCGCACCCGGTCCCGAACCATTTTTTCGCCGGGCGGGAAAGCGCCCGGCGAAATATCGTTATCTTTGCCGTCGAACCGTTGCAAACTCCACGACTCATGTTTCTGCCCACCACCCTCAAGGAGGTCCGCCAGCGCGGCTGGGACCAGCTCGACGTGATCCTTTTCACGGGCGATGCCTACATCGACCACCCGTCGTTCGGCGCGGCGGTCATCGGCCGTCTGCTCGAAGCCGAAGGCTACCGGGTGGCGATCGTCCCCCAGCCCAACTGGCGCGACGACCTGCGGGACTTTACCAAGCTGGGCACCCCGCGCCTCTTCTTCGGCGTGACGGCCGGGGCGATGGACTCGATGGTCAATCACTACACGGCCAACATCCGGCTGCGCAGCAACGATGCCTACACCCCCGGCGGGCAGGCGGGCTTCCGCCCCGACTACGCGGTGAAGACCTACACGCAGATCCTCAAGCGGCTCTTCCCCCGCACGCCGGTGGTCATCGGCGGCATCGAGGCATCGCTGCGCCGGCTGACCCACTACGACTACTGGAGCGACTCGCTCCACCCCCCGATCCTGGCCGAGAGCGGTGCCGACCTGCTGATCTACGGCATGGGCGAACGGGTCATCCAGCAGGTGGCCCGGGCAATGAACAACGGATTCAACGCCAAGCTGCTGCGCGGCATACGCCAGGTGGGGTTCATGGCCGACCGCAGCTACGTCGAGCGGCTCGACCCCGAGCGGACCATCCGCCTCCACTCCTTCGAGGAGTGCTGCCGGGACAAGCGGGCCTTCGGCGAGAACTTTACCCGGATCGAGACGCTGAGCAACCTGATGGATCCCGTGCAGACGCTCGTCGAAGGGGTCGGCGACCGCTTCGCGGTCATCACGCCGCCGAACGCGACCCTTACCACCGAGGAGCTGGACCACTCGTTCGACCTCCCCTACGAGCGGGCGCCCCACCCCCGCTACCAGGGGCGCGGCGACATCCCCGCCTGGGAGATGATCAAGCACTCGGTCAATATCCACCGGGGCTGCTTCGGAGGCTGCTCTTTCTGCACCATCTCAGCCCATCAGGGCAAGTTCATCTCCTCGCGCAGCGAGCGGTCGATCCTCGACGAGGTGGAGCGGATCGTCCGCATGCCCGACTTCAAGGGCTACCTCTCGGACATCGGCGCTCCGTCGGCCAACATGTACCGCCTCGGCGGCCGCGACCGGACGCTCTGCGCCAAGTGCCGCCGCCCCTCGTGCCTCCACCCCAAAATGTGCCCCAACCTCGACAACGACCACCGGCCCCTGCTGGCGCTCTACGCCAAGATCCGGGCAGTGCGAGGGATCAAAAAGGCTTTCATCGGCAGCGGCATCCGCTACGACCTGTTCGACGACAGCGACTACCTCCGCACCGTCATCCTCCACCACACCTCGGGACGGCTCAAAGTGGCCCCCGAGCACACCGAAGAGCGGGTGCTGAAGCTCATGCGCAAACCGCCCTTCGCCCTTTTCGAACGGCTGAACGCCGACTTCGTGCGCATCTGCCGCCGGGAGGGGCTGCCCTACCAGCTGATCCCCTACTTCATCTCCTCGCACCCGGGCTGCACCGAGGGCGACATGCGCGCGCTGGCGGAGAAGGTGCTCGGCAAGCTGCATTTCAACCTGGAGCAGGTGCAGGACCTTACCCCCACGCCGATGACCTTTTCGTCGGTCATGTTCTACACGGGCGAGAACCCCTACACGGGCGAAAAGGTCTATATCGCCCGCTCGCAGGAGGAGAAGCGCCGCCAGAAAAGCTACTTCTTCCGGGGAAGACACTGAGCGGCCGCCACGCCCCCCCGAGAACCGCCCTGCGGCCGCCGCTGCGCCCCGCCGCTCCCGCAAAATAGGGAACTCCCCGCGAACAAATTCACGAAAACAGGGGATTTCCCGTCCTCCGAAATAACCGGATCTTTGCAACGCTTTTCCGCGGAAAAGCGACTCGGACTCGATAATTTCGGAAAAATGAAGCATATCTTCCCGCTGATAGCCGCCTGCCTGCTCTGGAGCGCATCGCAGGCCCAGCAGCCCGGAACGCTGACCGGCAGAATCGCCGCAACGGACTCCGAGGCGGTTCCATACGCCACCATCGTCGTCAAAGCGACCTCCTGCGGCACCAGCGCCTCGGAGACGGGCCAGTACCGGCTCTCGGCTCCCGCCGGAAGCCTCGTGGTGCAGGTGTCGGCCATAGGATACAGCACCGAAGAGCGGACGGTAGAGCTTCGCGCGGGCGAACTGCGCCGGCTGAACTTTACCCTCCGCCCCGAGACGGCCCAGCTCGACGAGGTAGTCGTCCGGGGCAGCGGCGTGGGACGCATCAACAAATCGGCCTTCAACGCCGTCGCCGTCGGCACCAAGCAGCTGCGCAACTCCACCAAAAACCTGAGCGAAGCGCTGGCCATGACTCCGGGCCTCAAACTGCGCGAATCGGGCGGCGTAGGCTCCGACATGCAGCTGCTGATGGACGGATTCAGCGGCCGCCACATCAAGATATTCATCGACGGCGTGCCCCAGGAGGGTGTCGGCAACTCGTTCTCGCTGAACAACATTCCCGTCGGCTTCGCCGAACGCATCGAAGTATATAAGGGGGTGGTGCCTGTCGGCTTCGGCTCCGACGCGCTGGGCGGCGCGATCAACATCGTGACCGACAAGCATCGCCGGGGCTGGCAGCTCGATGCCTCCTACTCCTACGGGTCGTTCAACACCCACAAGTCGTCGATCGACTACAGCCACACGTTCGAGAACGGACTTATGTTCAACGTGAACCTCTTCCAGAACTACTCGGACAACAGCTACCGGGTATCCACCCCGGTGGAGCACTTCCTGGAGGACGGTTCGACGAGCCTCGACGCTACGCAGATCGAACGCGTGCGCCGCTTCAACGACACCTACCACAACGAGGCGGTCATCGCCAAGATCGGCGCAGTGGACCGCAAGTGGGCCGACCGGCTGGTCTTCGGCATGACCTACTCCCACATGTATAAGGAGATTCAGACGGGCGTGATCCAGAAGGTGGTATTCGGCCAGAAGCACCGCAAGGGCCATTCGCTCATGCCCTCGCTCGAGTGGAGCAAGCGCGACCTCGGGGTCCGGGGACTCGACGCGACCCTCACGCTCAACTACAACCACAACGTGACCCGCAACATCGACACCTCGGCCTACCGATACAACTGGCTCGGACAGAAGAAATATCAGAACGGAAAGCTGGGCGAACAGGCCTATCAGGACTCACGTTCGAACAACGCCAACTGGAACGGTACGCTCACGCTCCGCTACCGTCTGGGCAAAGCCCACGTGCTGACGCTCAACCACGTCATCAACTCTTTCCGCCGCAAGAACAGCTCCTCGGCCGGCACGGGAGTCTCCGAAGCCGACGCGATCGCCAAAGTGACCCGCAAGAACGTGACGGGGCTTTCGTGGCAGTTCACGCCCTCGCAGCGCTGGAACATATCGGCCTTCGGCAAGTGGTACAACCAGTTCAACGCGGGTCCCGTCTCCTCGTCGGCCAGCGGCACGGAGAGCTACGTGCGCACCTCCGGCAGCACGAGCGCCCTGGGATACGGTGCGGCGGGCACGCTCTTCTTCCTCAAAGGGGCGCAGGCCAAGCTCTCCTACGAGCGGGCCTACCGGCTGCCGACCAACGAAGAGCTCTTCGGCGACGAGGACCTCGAGCTGGGACAGATCGGCCTGAAGCCCGAAAAGAGCGACAACGCCAACCTCAACCTCAGCTACGACCGGCAGTTCGGCCGGCACGGTCTCTATGTCGAGGGCGGGCTGATCTACCGCAACACCCGGGACTATATCCAGCGCCGCATCGGCACCTACAGCGGCAACAAGACCTACGCCTCCTACGAAAACCACGGCAAGGTCGAGACCAAGGGGTACACCGTCTCGCTCCGCTACACCTGGGGCAGCCTGCTGAGCGTGGGCGGCAACCTGACCCGCACCGACGTGCGCGACCGCGTGCGGACCATCGCGGGAGGCACCGCCCAGCAGAACCTGACCTACGGGGCACGCATCCCCAACCAGCCCTATCTGTTCGCCGGCTCCGACCTGTCGCTCTCGTGGACCGACCTGTTCGGTCGCGGCGACCAGCTGACCCTGAGCTACGACAACTTCTACATGCACAGCTTTCCGCTCTACTCCGAGCGGCTCGGCTCGTCGGCCTCGAAAGAGGTGGTTCCCGAGCAGTTCTCCCACAACGCGAGCATATCCTACAGCTTCGGGCGGGGACGCTACAACTTTACCTTCGAGTGCCGCAACCTGACCGATGCCAAGCTCTACGACAACTTCTCCCTCCAGAAAGCCGGACGCGCCTTCTACGGCAAGGCGCGCATCCGCTTCGGCAGCGACACGGGCCGCCGCTCCCTGAAGCGGCACGACGCGAAGGCGGGGCACCGCCGTCCCGGCCACCGCAAGGGAGGATTCTGAAACCGAGACAACCAAAAACAAAAAACATTCTGATATCATGACGAACATTCTATGCTTCCGGAGGGCGATCGCAGCCCTCGCCGCATGCTGCCTGGCGGTGGCGTGCGAAAACGACCAGGAAAATCCCGCACCCGAGCCCGGCCCCACGCCCGGCGGCGATCCGGTCACGACCCACGTGATCTCGGCGACGGCCGGCGATGCCAACTACCTGCTCACGGCCGACGCGCTCGACGCAGGTCGGGTAAGCGCCGTCGGCAACGGTCTGGAGACAGCCACGGGAACCACCTGGATCTTCTACAAGGATCTCTACCTCTACCGCCTGCAATACAACCAGGGCAATGCCGGCGTGACGACCTCCTACCGGCTCAACGGCGCAGGCGAGGTGGCGGCGCGCCCCAAAGAGTACAACATCACGCGCTTCACGACCTACGGCACCTACGGCAGTTCGATCATCACCTGCTCGGCGGTAGATACCGACCGCAAGGATGCGGAGGGCAACATCGCCAAGGGACTCGGCATCACCTACCTCGATGTCGAGAGCGAAACGACCCGTTCGAAGGTGGCGGAGGGAGAGAACTTCCTCGGCAACGGCGAGTACGTCACGCTGGCGGGCATCCTTCAGGTGGGCGACAAACTCTTCACGGCTGCGGTCCCGATGGGTCTGAGCCCCTACGGCTCGAAAGCCGAGGGCGGGAAATACGTGAAGTACCCCGACCTGGTCAAGACCGAGGACGGCGGCCAGAACTCCGGCTCCTACAAGAAGGGCGAACTGCAGGGAACGCAGTATCCCGACGAGGCGTGGGTGGCCATCTACGACAACGACCAGTTCGAATCGCCGAAACTGATCCGCACCGACAAGATCAGCTACGCCTGCGGACGCAACCGTTCGCAGTACTATCAGACGATCTGGGCAGCCGATAACGGCGACGTGTATGTCTTCTCGCCCGGCTACGCCCGGCTCCAGGAGGATACCCGCCAGCAGACCGAGCATCCGGCCGGCGTGGTGCGCATCAAGGCGGGCACCGAGGCCTTCGATGCCGACTACTACTGCAACCTGGAAGCTGCGGCGGGCGGTCACCCCTTCTTCCGCTGCTGGCACCTGACGGAGGACTACTTCCTGCTGCAAATGTACACCCAGGGAATAAACGCCCGCGGCACGGGAGCCACCCGGATGGCCGTATTCAAGGGCGAGAGCTGCGAATTGCGCTACGTGTCGGGGCTGCCCGAACCGGAGGTCATCGCCTCGTTCGGCAACACGCCCTACGTCGAGGACGGAATCGCCCATATAGCCGTCGTGACCACCGACGGGGAGCAGCCCGCCGTCTATCGTCTCGACCCGAAGAGCGCCGCGGCGACCCGGGGCGTGAACGTCGAGGCCGATGCCATCAGCGCCGTAGGCCGGCTTACCTTCGTCGAATAGGCGGAAGCACGCTGCCTCCGCATGCGGTTCAGCCGCACGTTCCGGCACTTTTCCGGACGTGCGGTTGAACCGTCGAACGGGGCCGCATCCCGGCGGAATCGACTATCTTTGCCCCCGCCAAACGGGACAAGAGAGGCGCACGACAGCAAAAAACAGCACCAAACGACAAACAATATTCACATGAAAAAGTTATTCAGAAAGATCCATCTCTGGATCTCCGTACCCCTCGGAATCATCATAACGCTCGTCTGCTTCTCGGGGGCGATGCTGGTCTTCGAGGAGGAGATCGTGCGGTCGATGCACCGCGACATCTTCTACACGCAGCCGGCCGAGGGAGCCCGTCCGCTTCCGGCCGAAGCACTGACCGCAGCGGTGGCCCGCACCCTGCCCGAAGGCACGGAGGTAACGGGCATCACGCTCTTCGCCGACCCCGCCCGCACGTGGCAGGTCACTCTCTCGCAGCCCCGCCGGGCCTATGTCTGCGTCGATCCCTACACGGGCGATATCAAACCCCGCGTGGAGCGTCCGGCCTTCTTCGCCTGCATGTTCCGGCTCCACCGCTGGCTGCTCGACAGCGTAAAGCCCGGCGGCGGAACGAGCATCGGCAAACTGGCGGTCGGCATCGCCACGCTGGGCTTCGTCATCGTGCTGCTGACCGGCGTGATCATCTGGTGGCCCCGAACGCGTCAGGCGCTCCGTAACAGCCTGAAGATCGCCACCCGCAAAGGATGGCGGCGCTTCTGGTTCGACCTGCACGTCGCAGGCGGCATGTACGCGCTGCTCTTCCTGCTGGCGATGGCCCTTACGGGACTGACCTGGTCGTTCCCCTGGTACCGCACGGGATTCTACAAGGTATTCGGCATCGAGACGCAGCAGGGAGGCGGGCACGGCCCCGCGCCTGCGCAGGCGGCTCCCTCCGGCAAAGACCAGGCTCCGGAGCGGTCGCGCCAAGGCCATGCCGACGGATCCTCGGAGCGCAGCCGCCACAGGGAGAACGACACCGCGCCGCTCCACTGGCAGCAGGTGTGCGACCGGCTGATGGCCGCCAACCCCGGATGGAGCCGCATCGCCCTCACGGACGGATCGGCGAGCGTCACGTTCGCCGGAAGAGTCCCCCGCAGTGCCGCCGACCGTTATGCGTTCGATAACCGCAGCGGAGCGATTACCTCGGCGACGCTCTATCGCGACGCACCCAGCTCTACGAAAATGCGCGGCTGGATCTTCGGAGTCCACACGGGCGGCTGGGGCGGCACGCTTACCCGCGTGCTTGCGTTCCTGGCGGCCCTGATCGGTGCGACGCTGCCCGCGACGGGCTACTATCTCTGGATCCGCCGGCTGGTGCACAACCGCCGATAGAATAGAGGAGATGCGTCGGTCGCGGCCCCGAAGGAGCGGCGGACATCCCTCCCCAAGCATGAAAAACCCGGTACGGAGCGATTTCCGTACCGGGTTTTCAACTCGATTCCCGCCTTTCGGCAGAGGGGGCTGCGCCCAACCGGCGCAGTCCGGCCGCGGGAGGCTTCAGCGAAGCGCCTCGATGAAACCGGGATGCAGGCGCCACAGATTCTCGGTCCGCAGCCACAATTCGCGCGCGAGCGCCCGGTCGGTCGGCCGCTCGCTCTCGATATCGCGCAGGTACTCCTCGTCGGCCGTA
>JAIEHQ010000047.1 GCA_029065825.1 Alistipes sp. | reverse complement strand
AATCGTCGGCAGCGTCAGATGTGTAAACCAGACAGGCTGCGTGCGCAGCGAGTAGGGGTTGCGGGCGATTACACCCAGCCGTCCCTCCGCATCGACGCTTGCCGGAAGCGAGTCGATGCGCTCCCCCCCCCGCCGCAGGCTCAGCAGTACCTGCCCGCCTTTTCTTTGCTGCAGATACTCCCGGTAGGCGGGGTAGTCGGCCCCGGCGAGGGTGTCGATCGCCGTGATCTCATCGCCGGCGCACAGCCCCGCCTCGCGTGCCGAGGCGTAGGAGACGCTGTCTATCAGGAACGGTATGCGCAGCGTGAACAGTCCTTCGTAGCTCTTCTCGCGCCGCATTTCGATGAGCTGCTCCAGCGGCAGGTCGATGACCAGCTGCCGGCCCTCGCGCTCCACGGTCACACGGCGGCCCTTCTCGGTAACGAGCAGGTCGTTCTGGAACTCGAGGATGTTGTCGATCTCCCGGGCATCGATCGCGATCAGGCGGTCGCCGTCGCGGAAACCCATCCGGTGCCCCGCCTCGCTGAAGTTGTATCCCCAGCGTGCATCGCGGTTCGAGAAGTATGAGTCGCCCCACGTGTAGCAGACGGCCGAGTAGATGACTACGGCGAGCAGCAGGTTCATCCCCACGCCGGCGAGCATGACCAGCAGCCGCTGCCAGGCGGGTTTGGCGCGGAACTCGTCGGGACGGACCGGACGGCGCATCTGCTCCTTGTCCATCGACTCGTCGATCATGCCGGCGATCTTGACGTAGCCGCCCAGCGGCAGCCAGCCCACTCCGTATTCGGTGTCGCCCCGACGGAATTTGAAGAGCGAGAACCAGGGGTTGAAGAAGATGTAGAATTTCTCGACGCGGATCTTGAACAGGCGCGCCATCAGGAAGTGGCCCAGCTCGTGCAGCCCCACCAGGATCGTGAAGCAGAGGAAGAGTTGGGCGATGCGGATGAGTATCTCCATCGGATCGGTTGCGGAATTAGAGGTTGAGGTATTCGGCGGCCAGCTGCCGGGCTTCGCGGTCGGCGGCCGCCAGATCGTCGAACGAGGGGTCCGCCGAGAACGAGGCGCGGCCCAGAACCTGCTCGATGCAGCGCACGATGGCGGGGTAGCCGCACCGGTGGCCGAGGAAGGCGGCGACGGCCACCTCGTTGGCTCCGTTCATCGTGCAGCCCGCCGTGCCGCCCCGCCGCAGGCAGTCGTAGGCGATGTCCAGCGCCGGGTACTTCACGCGATCGACTTCGGCGAAGGTCAGCGTCGGGTGGTCGGCGAAGCTGAAGGGTTCGACTGCGCGTTCGAGCCGGCGGGGGAATCCGAGGGCATAGGCGATCGGGGTGCGCATGTCGGCCTCGCCCAGCTGGGCCTTGATCGCTCCGTCGCGGAATTCGACCATCGAGTGTACGATCGACTGCGGGTGGAGGACCACCGCGATGCGCTCGGCGGGAATGCCGAAGAGCCAGTGCGCCTCGATAACCTCGAAGCCCTTGTTTACCAGCGTGGCCGAGTCGATCGTGATCTTGGCGCCCATCTGCCACTGGGGATGGCGCAGCGCCTCCTCGACCGTCGCGTGCTCCAGCTCCTCGCGGGGCCGGTCGCGGAACGCCCCGCCGCTGCATGTGATGATGAGCCGGCGCACGGGCGACTGTTCGCCGACCAGGCACTGGAGGATGGCCGAGTGCTCCGAGTCGATCGGCACGATCGGCACCTTGTGCGCTGCGGCCAGCGGCATGATGCGGCAGCCGCCCGCCACGAGCGTCTCCTTGTTGGCCAGCGCCACTTTCTTGCCCGCCAGTATCGCTGCTTCCGTCGGCCGCAGACCGGCATAGCCGACCAGGGCGTTTACCACCACGTCGGTCCGGCTCTCGCCGACCACCTGCCTGAGGGCCTCCTCGCCGGCATAAGCCTTGACCGAGGTGCCGTCGAGCGCCCGGCGCAGGGCATCGTAGTGCCGCTCGTCGGCGATGACGGCGCTGTCGGCATCGAACGCGACGGCCTGGCGGGCCAGCTCCTCCCAGTTGCTGTGGGCCGAGAGCGTGCGTATTTCGAACAGATCGGGATTCTCCCGGACGATGTCGAGGGTCTGTCTGCCGATCGAACCGGTCGATCCGAGCAGTGCGATGCGTTGTTTCATGATTGTTTAGAATACGATGTATCCCTCCGGATCGACCGGCTTTCCGTTGCTCCAGAGTTCGAATTCGAAGATTTTCGCGTTGCCGCCGTCGGCGAGCGTCTCGACGTTGGTGCCGATGACCTCGCCCCGCTTGATGCGCTGTCCGACGCTTACGTGCGATTTCGAGAGGTTCTTGTAGATCGACAGCAGGTTGTCGGCGTGCTGTATCTGGATCAGGTACCCCGTCTCGGGACTCCAGAGACTCATCACGACCGTGCCGTCGTCGGTCGCGGCGATCTGCGTGTCGGGCGAGGCGGCCAGCCGGATGCCGAAATTCTCCCGCCTGATGTCGAAGCGTTCGATCACGATGCCGTCGATCGGGGCCGTCAGCTCGATGTTCTTGCGCGGCTTCGCGGCCGTGTGCAGCAGCGAGTAGGGACCCTCTCCCTCCATCTCGGCCCGCAGCAGCGAGTCGGCACCGGAGGGGGGCACGAGGCTCTTGTCCGTGCGGATGCTGTCCGTCTTTCCGAGCGTGCGCACTACCGGAGTCTTGCCCTGCATGATCAGCGCGATGTTGTCGTTGTAGGTAATCATGTCGTGCATCATCCGCTCCATCGAGTCGAGCCGCACCAGATTGCGCATCAGGTAGTCGTGGGAGCGTGCCGCCTCGACCCGGTAGCCGGGCAGCAGCTCCAGCACCGGCGTGTAGGCCACGATCGAGAGGATGAGGATGAACAGAAGCAGCGCGAAAGCCAGCAGTGCTGAGAGCATTCCGGCCGGGGAGATGTGGGTGTACCACTCCTCGACGTTGTTTGTCGCGTCGAGCATGCTCAGGCGGCGCTTGCGGGTAAATTCCCGCCAGGCGGCCGATATGGATCGAAATAATTTCATATTCTTCTTTTTTCGGGACTACAAAGATACGAAAAGTCGAGCGCAGAAGCAAGCGTTAGCTTGGTTATGCCGGGACCGGAGTATCTAAGACGAAGTCAAAGATATGAATAAGCGGAATACAAAACCGAACTTGTTTGAGTTTTGTTGAGGCGAAATATAAGGCAAAGCCAAAGATATGAATAAGCGAGTGCAAAAGCAAGTCGGCTTGCATTTTGCCGGGCGGGAGTATTTAAAGATACGAAAAGTCGAGCGCAGAAGCAAGCGATAGCTTGATTATACCGAGACGGAGTATCTAAAACGAAGTTAAAGATGCGAAAATCAGGCGCAGAGGCGAGCTTGGGTTTGATTATGCCGGGATCGGAGCATCCGAGTCGGAGCCGAAGATTGCGAAAAGCCGGGTGCGGAGGCGAATCCGGCTGCGATTTCGACGCTCCGACCCGGCGAAAATCGCAGCGATTGCCGCCGAATCGTACCGTCGAAAGGTTTCGTAAGGGGGGCGTAAAAGCAGCCCGGCGATTCGTTTCGCCAGGTTTGCCGAAGCCGTTCCGTGGCGGGATTTACCGCCTCGGTCCGTAGCAGGTCTTCAGGAACAGCGCCTGCCCCGAGGTGTAGAGGAGCAGGCGGCAGGCGACCGCGACCGCCCAGAGCGTCCATGCTCCGAGTCCGCTCCCGAAGGCGCAGTAGCGGGTAATGAGCAGAACGGTCAGTTCGATCCACGTGACCTCCAGCAGCACGCGCGTCAGCCAGCGCCACAGCGTACGCACATTATAGATGAATTCCAGATTTTCCATCCCGAACCGCTCCGGACGGATGAGCGTGCGTTTTCCGAACAGCATCAGGCGCGTGGTCGCCGCCTCGCACGAAGCCAGCAATGCGGCTCCTGCCAAAACACCGTAGAAAGGGAGTAATCCTGTCATAATAGATTGATTTTAAGTGTCAGATACCCCCCCCCGGCGAGTGCGTGCGGCATCTTCGGCCGGAGTCGTATCGTAATTCGTTCGACTGCAATATACGGATTTTCATCGGGAAAAGCAAGAAAACGGCACGCTTTGCGCCGGCCGGGCGCAGATCGTTTGCATTTCGTTGCGATTTTCTTATCTTTGCTCGATCGAATCCATTCGGAAATATAAATAACAGACGACAATTATGATACAACCGACTTTATTGGTCCTGGCGGCCGGCATGGGCTCCCGCTACGGATCGCTCAAGCAGATGGACGGGGTGGGGCCCGCCAACGAGGCGATCATCGACTATTCGGTCTATGACGCGATCCGCGCCGGCTTCGGCAAGGTGGTGTTCGTCATCCGCCGCAGTTTCGCGCCCGAGTTCCGGGAGCTTTTCAACGAGGAGCGCTTCGGCGGCCGGATCCGCGTGGAGTATGTCTATCAGGAGTTGGACGCGCTGCCCGAAGGCTTCTCCGTGCCCGAAGGTCGCGTGAAGCCCTGGGGGACGAACCACGCGATCCTGATGGCCCGGGACGCGATCGCCGAGCCGTTCGCCGTCATCAATGCCGACGACTTCTACGGGGCCGATGCTTTCCGCGTGATCGGCGACCGCCTGCGCGGGCTGGAGGGCCGGCAGGGCGATTATTGCATGGTGGCCTACGAGCTGAGCCGCACCCTTTCGGAGAACGGCACCGTCTCGCGGGGCATCTGCACCGTCGATGAGGCGGGCAACCTGCGGGGCATGGTCGAGCACACGCGCATCGAGCGCGTCGGCGGCCGGATTGTCGATCACGCTTCGGAGGGCGACGAGCCGCTGGCCGACGACGCTCCCGTGTCGATGAATCTCTTCGGCTTCACGCCCGACTACTTCGCCCATTCCGAGGAGTTCTTCCGTGCCTTCCTGCAGGAGAAGGGCGACGATCCGAAGGCCGAGTGCTACCTCCCCTCGATGGTCAATAAGCTGATCGCCGACGGCACCGCCTCGGTGCGGGTGCTCCGCTCGCCGGCGCAGTGGTTCGGCGTGACCTACAAGGAGGACAAACCCGCGCTGGTGGCCAGCCTGGAGCGGATGATCGAACGCGGCGTGTATCCGCGCGAACTGTGGAGATGACGGGTATGCCGCCTGCCGCCTGGAGCCGCGATGCGGTGGTCTATGAGATGAACGTGCGGCAGCTCACGCCCGAGGGGACCTTCCGGGCTGCGGCCGGGCGGCTCGACTTCCTGCGCGGGATGGGGTTCGACGTGATCTGGATCATGCCGCACTACCCGATCGGGGAGGAGCGGCGCAAGGGTTCGCTGGGTTCCTACTATTCGATCCGCGACTACCGGGCGGTCAATCCCGAACTGGGTACGATGGCCGATTTCGACGCTTTCGTCGCCCGCGCCCACCGGCTGGGCTTCCGGGTGCTGATCGACTGGGTGGCCAACCACACCGCGCGCGATGCCCGCTGGATCGGGGAGGCCCCGGCCGACTGGTACGAACGCGACGGCGCGGGGGAGCCGCTGGTTCCCTGCGGCTGGGAGGATACGGCCAAGCTGAACTACGCCAATCGGGCCGTGTGGCAGGGGCAGATCGACGCGATGCGCTTCTGGCTCGAGGAGCACGGCGTGGACGGCTTCCGCTGCGATATGGCGATGCTCGTGCCGATCGAATTCTGGCAGGAGGCCGCGCGGCAGCTGCGGCGGATCCGTCCCGACCTCTTCCTGCTGGCCGAGGCCGAGGAGCGCAACCTCTTCGACGGGGCGTTCGATGCTTCCTATGCCTGGCGGCTGCACCACCTGATGAACGACGTGGCGCGCCAGCGGTGCCGGGTCGATCGCATCCGCGAGTACCTCCATGCCGAGCAGGCGGAGTATCCCGCATGGGCCTTGCGGCTGATGTTTACCTCGAACCACGACGAAAACTCGTGGAACGGGACCGCCCGCACCCGCATGGGCGATGCGGCGGAGATCATGGCCGCGCTGACTTTCCTGCTGCCGCGGTCGCTGCCGCTGGTTTACACGGGCCAGGAGATCGGCTACGACCACTCGTTCGCCTTCTTCGACCGGGATCCGATTCCCGACTACCGGCCCGGTGCGGCGACGGAGTTCTACCGCCGGCTGATCGCGCTCCGGCACCGTGCTCCGGCGCTCCGCTCGGGCGACGGGGGCGGGAGCTTCGTCGAGATCCGCAACAATGCCGAGGACTGCCTGCTGACCTTCGTGCGCGAGAGCGCCGGCAGCCGGGTCGTGGCCCTGCTCAATGTCTCGCCCTACACCGTGCAGGCCGATTTCGATACGGGGATTTATGCCGGCGGCTACCGCGATGCGATGACCGGCGTGCGGACGACCCTCCCGTCGCATCTGGACGAGTGGATGTCGGGCTGGAGCTACCGCATCCTGGAACACGAACTGTGACCGGGGCAGAGGAGCTGCCCGGGAAAGAGGGCGGGGATTGAATAAAAATAAACCGGAGGAGAAACCATGCTGCATCGGACGAAAAGAGCATTGAAGTGCTTGTGGCGTTTCTGGCGCGATACGATCCTGATCGCCGGCCTCGTCGTGTCGGCCGGTTTGGCCTATGCCCGATTCAAAGGGGGCGCGGAGGTTACTTTCGTGTTGTGTGTCGGCCGCCTTCTCATTACGGCGGTGCTGATTTACCTCCTGTCCCAGTCGCGCCGGAGCCGGGAGCTGGACTACTACGCCGCTTTGGGTGTCGGTGCGGGGAGGATGATGTGGGGTGTGGCCGTCGCGGACTACGCCCTGTTTCTGACGCTGCTCGTTGCGGCGGCGCAGTTGGGCTGATATGGAAACGGGAGAACGACATATTCTGGAGGTCGATTCGGTCGAGCTGAGTTTCGGCGACCGTGCGGTGCTGCGCGGGGCGTGCGTGAATCTGGTCACAGGCCGGATCACGGCTCTGCTGGGGCGCAACGGCGAGGGAAAAAGCTGCCTGATGCGGGTAATCTGCGGCCGGCTGAAGAGCGACTTCAAGTCGATGCGCATTGATTCCAGATGGCGTGCCCGTCTCTCGTCGGACGAGGTGCGCTACCTGCCGCAGGGCGATTTCATTCCGCCGCGCCTGCGCGTGGGGGAGGTTTTGCGCGACTTCGGTGTGGATGAGGAGTGTTTCTGTTCCGACTTTCCTTCGCTGGCTGGCTTGCTCGGGCAGCGGGTGGGGGAGCTTTCGGGCGGCGAACGCCGCATCGTGGGGTTCTATGCCGTCGTCCGCAGCGCCTCGACGTTCGTCATGCTGGACGAACCCTTTTCGCAAGTCATGCCCGTGCATGTCGATGCGCTCAAGCGGATCCTGCGCGAGGAGCGGGCGCGCAAGGGTATTTTGCTCTCCGACCATCAGTTCCGCCATGTCGCCGACTGTGCCGACCGTCTGTTCCTTCTTTCGGGCGGCACCGTGCGCCGGATCGGGAGCGCCGGAGAGCTGGTCGCCCGGGGATATTTGCCCGATCCGGGGGAATTATTTGGCGGATTGGGGGGAAAGGACTATCTTTGCGCCCGCGGATAAAACGCAGATAAGGACTTCGATGCGCGATCCGTTCGGGTGTCGGAGTATTTTGGGGTCGGTGCTCTTCCCCTGCCGCCGGGGCGCTGCCTGCGGGAACGCTCGCTGCGGCACGGATGATCGACCTGTTTTGTATGAGTAATCCCTTTTGAGACATTATGGCCGGATCCAACTTTGTAGATTACGTGAAGATATTCGCCCGTTCGGGGCATGGCGGCAGCGGGTCCGCCCATTTCCGCCGCGAGAAGTTCGTGGCCTTCGGCGGTCCCGACGGCGGCGACGGCGGCCGGGGCGGCCACATCATTCTGCGGGGCGACAGCCAGTACTGGACGCTCATCCACCTCAAATACCAGCGCCACCAGTTCGCTGAGGACGGCGGGGCCGGCTCGGGTGCCCGTTCGTCGGGCAAGAACGGCCGCGACATCGTGATCCCCGTGCCGCTGGGTACGGTGGCGCGCCGGGTGCTCGAGGACGGCGGGACGGAGTGGGCCGGCGAAGTGACGGCCGACGGCGAGGAGCTGATCCTGCTGCGCGGCGGTCGCGGCGGCCAGGGAAACTGGCACTTCAAGACCGCCACCAACCAGGCTCCCCGCTATGCGCAGCCCGGCGAGGAGGGCGACGAGGGAGCTTTCATCCTCGAACTGAAGGTGCTGGCCGACGTGGGGCTGGTCGGCTTCCCGAATGCGGGCAAGAGCACGCTGCTCTCGGTCGTTTCGGCCGCGAAGCCCAAGATTGCCAACTATGCCTTCACGACGCTCGAACCCAACCTGGGCATCGTCGAGTGCCGCGACCACAAGTCGTTCGTGATGGCCGACATCCCGGGCATCATCGAGGGGGCGCACGAGGGCCGGGGGCTGGGCACCCGCTTCCTGCGCCACATCGAGCGCAATTCGGTGCTGCTCTTCATGATTCCGGCCGACAGCGACGACATCCGCCGCGACTACGAGGTGCTGCTGGGCGAGCTGACGCAGTACAACCCCGAGCTGCTCGACAAGGAGCGGCTGCTGGCCGTGACCAAGTGCGACATGCTCGACGACGAGCTGATGCACCAGATGGAGGCCCACCTGCCCGAGGGCATTCCCTCGCTCTTCATCTCCTCGGTCTCGGGGCTGAATATCGCCCGGTTGAAGGACATGCTCTGGGAGGCGCTGCACAAGTAGGCCGCGGGAGTGCCTGCCGCAGATTTATCCGGTCCGCTCATTGGAGAGATGAGCGGACCGGATTGTTTTTCTACTGCGTCTTGCTTTCCGGATTGCGCACGAACGAAAGGCGGAACGACCTTCTCCCGTCTGCTTTCGCCCGCTCGATCTGCTGCTGAAGTCGTCCGGCGAAGAGGTGTGCCGCCTTTATTTCTGCGTCGCTGCCTTCCTGTCGGAAAATCAGCGGCGTGCCGTCGGGCGGAAAAAGCGGCGGTTCCGTCGTTTTCGGGAGCGGAAGATCCGCGCCGTGCGCGATTGCAGGGGCGCACCTCCTCCGGGGGCGGTTCGTCGCTGCGGCCGGAACAGGCGCGCTACCGCTCCTCTGCGTCGCGGTCGAAGAGCAGCTCCCGGTTGGTTATCCGCAGCAGGTAGTCTCCGTTGAAGTAGTCGAGGATGCCGCACACCGTGCCCCTCCCCTCGGGAATCGGTTCGGCCGCATATAGGGTCGTCGGTTCGAACCGCACATGCAGCGTGTCGCCCCGCAGGTCCACCAGATGCCGGTCGATGGCCTCCCGGCGGCCGGTCTCGGGATCGACGGGGCAGAAAGGCTCCCCGATCTCTTCGCGGGCGAAGCCGACGCGCTCGAAGAGCACATAGGTGGCGATGCGGCGCGGATCGCGGCGCGTGTCGAAGGTCAGCGTGTCGGGTCGGGGTGCCTGCGCAGCGTGGGTGTCGCTGTGCCGGACGAAGCGGTGCAGTTCGCTCGCCGCAATCCGATCGACTGCATAGCGGTCCGTCGGCGGAGCGCCCAGCTGTATCTTGCCGCCGTAGTCGCCCAGCGCGAGTCCGTTGCAGTATATCTTCAGGTAATACCCCGTCTCGAACTCCTTGTAGAGGGCGTTGCGGTCGATGAGTATCTCGATGCCTCCGGTCGCGTCCTCGATGATCAGGCGGCGGGGAAACTCCCCGAAGAAGTCGTTGGCGACCAACTGTCCCTCGATCCGCAGCTCTCTTGCGATCGGAACGCTCCCCGTGCGGCAGAGCGATTTGAGGTAGGCGATCGACACCGTTTGCGCGCAGTCTTCCCCGCCGGCGTATTCCGGTGTCGTGGCCGTGCCGCATCCTGCGGCGAGCGGTGCCAGGCTAAGGAAGAGGCGTGCAATCGTTCTCATCGCGCATTTTTATCAGAAAGGTTTTGCCTCCCGCACCGTCCGGGCCGTATTGCAGCAGCCCGGTCAGGGCGACGCGACCTGCGGGGAGGGGAGCGTCGGCATAGCGGGCGTAGTCGCTCGTATATACCGTCAGGGTGTCTCCGTCGGGACCGGCGAATCGGCGGTATCCCCGCCAGGTCCGCTCCTCGGGGATTTCGTCGGGTGCGGCGACGGCCCAGAGGGGGGCGCACCGAACCAGCGAGCCGCAGCGCTCGGGTGTCGCCTCGCCGGGATGCAGCGAGGCGGGCGGAGGAACGGCCGCCGCCGCCGGATCCGGTGTGACGTGGCGTTCGAGCAGCGCGCGCGAGCCGATGCGTGCGATGCCGGACGCGTCCGCCGTTCCGATCTGCAGGACTCCGTACCGGCGGCCGAGCGTCAGCCCTTGCAGCCGGATCGTCAGGAGCGTCCCCGGAGGGTAGAGCAGGTGCAGGTCATCGACCTCGGCCAGCAGCTCCGCGCTACGACCCTCCTCCTGCAGGAAGAGGGAGCGGTAGAAGTTGCCCGCCGCGTCCGACGAGGTAACACGCCCTGCGATCGCTATCTCCTGAACGATCGTCGTCGGCGAGTCGCCGCAGCGGGCGATCAGCTCGCCGATCGTCAGGTTGGGCGGCGGGGCCGGGGTTTGCGGCGCGAGGGGTGCCGGCGCATCGTCGTAGCAGCCGGCGCATGCCAGCAGCGCGGTCAGAATGATCGTCCGTAGTCCCCTCATCGCTTGTAAGGGTGTTATTCGATCCAGGAATCCTTCAGTCCGAGGAAGTAGAGGATGCCGTCCAGCCCGATCGTCGAGAGCGACTGCCGGGCCGTCGCCTTGACTTTGGGTTTGGCGTGGAAGGCGATGCCCAGTCCCGCGAGGTTGAGCATCGGCAGGTCGTTGGCTCCGTCGCCGACGGCGATCGCCTGCGCGATGTCGATCCGCTCGACCTGGCAGAGCAGCCGCAGCAGTTCGGCCTTGCGGCGGCCATCGACGATGTCGCCCAGGTGCCGTCCCGTCAGGCGGCCGTCCACGCTCTCCAGCTCGTTGGCATATACGTAGTCGAAGCCGTATTTCTGCTTGAGGTAGTTGCCGAAGTAGGTAAATCCGCCCGAGAGTATGGCCGTCTTGTATCCGACGCGCTTCAGTACGGTCATCAGCCGTTCGAGTCCCTCCGTGATGGGCAGGTTGCGTGCGATCTCCTCCATGACCGACTCTTCGAGGCCGCGCAGCAGCGCCACGCGGCGGGTGAAGCTCTCGTTGAAGTCGATCTCGCCCCGCATGGCGCTCTCCGTGATGGCGCGCACCTCGGGACCTACGCCCGCGCGGTCGGCCAGTTCGTCGATGACCTCCGTTTCGATGAGCGTGGAATCCATATCGAAACAGATGAGCCGCCGGCTGCGCCGGAAGATGTCGTCCTTCTGGAACGAAATATCGACACCCTCGTTCGAAAGCTCCATGAAGCGGCGCTGCATGGCGTTCTTGTCGGCGAGCGTTCCGCGCACCGAGATCTCGATGCAGGCGCGCGTGGCCCGGTTCTCCTCTTCGAGCGGCATGCGGCCCGTCAGGCGTTTGATCGCGTCGATGTTGAGTCCCTGGCCGGCTACCGCCTGCGTCACACCCGCGATGTGGCGCGCCGTGACCTGACGGCCCAGCAGGGTAATGATGTAGCGGTTCTTTCCCTGGCGGCCGACCCATTCCTGATAGTGCTGCTCCGTGATCGGCGTGAAGCGGATCATCACGCCCAGCTCGGAGGCTTTGAAGAGCAGCTCCTTCATGATGGCTCCCGATTTGTCGGCCGTGGTCATGAAGAGGATGCCGAGCGTGAGCGACTGGTGTATGTTGGCCTGGCCTATGTCGAGGATGAAAGCATCGTAGCGCGCCAGGATGTCGGTCAGCGATGAGGTCATGCCCGGCTTGTCCTCGCCGGAGATGTTGATCTGGATGATTTCTATCTGTTCGTCCATGTAAGTTTCCTGCTTTGTATCGTACAAAGATACGAATAAGCCGAGTACAAAACCAAACTTGTTTGAGTTTTGTTGAGGCGAAGTATCTAAGGCGAAGCCGAAGTACGAATAAGCGAGTGCAAAACCAAACTCGCTTGCATTTTGCCGGGCAAGAGTATCTAAGGCGAAGCCGAAGATAGGGAAAGTCGCGTGCGGAAGCAGGCCCGAGGTGCGGCCGCTGCCGCGCGGCTTACCTCCGCAGCCGCCGGTAGTGGCAGACGAGCAGTTCTCCCCGGTCGTCGTGCAGGTGCATGCCGTTGCCCAGGCAGTAGCGGAACAGCTTGCAGTCGGCGCATTCGCCCGTGCGGGCCCATTCGCGGTTTCGGAAAGGTTCGAAGCGGTTGTTCCAGACCTCCCAGAAGTCGTCGCGGTAGATGTTGCCCTGATGGAAGTTCGAGCGGATCGACGTGCAGCCCGAGATCGAGCCATCGACCCGGATCGAGGCGATCGAGACACCCGCCTGGCAGGTGTAGAAGCGGTCGCGCACCTCCGCTTCGTAGCCGCCCAGAAAGCCTTCGCACGAGTAGCTCGCCGCGATCTTTCCTTCGCGGCGGGTGCGGGCGATGAACTCCATCAGCCGGGTGAAGTCTTCGTCCGAGAGCTGCATCGCGGGGTCGGCAGCGGCGCGTCCGACAGGGAATATCGTGAACAGCCGCCACGAACGGATACCCCGTTCGATGAGCATGTCGCGGAACTCCTCGATGCGGGGCATGAGCTGCGGCGTGACGCACGTGACGACATCCGATGCGACCGACTCCTCGCGGGCGATCATTTCGGCGGCGGCGAGTGCCGCATCGAAACTCCGCTCGTTGCGCCGCACGAAAGTGTGCTCCTCGCGGAAGCCGTCGAGGCTGACCGTGATCGAGTGGAGTCCGGCACGCAGCAGCGATTCGAACCGCCGCTCGTCGAGCGCCAGCCCGTTTGTTACCATTCCCCAGGGGTATCCGCGCCGGTAGAGCGCCAGTCCGATCTGCTCCAGGTCGCGGCGCACCAGCACCTCGCCGCCCGAGAGGATGACCAGCACACGGTGGGGATCGACGTGGGGCGTGATCTGTCCGTCGAGCACGCGGAAGAAATCTTCGGCCGGCATGTCGGGGCGCAACGCTTCGGTGCGGCAGTCGCTGCCGCAGTGGCGGCATGCCAGGTTGCAGCGCAGCGTACACTCCCAGAAGAGCGTGCGCAGTTCGTGCCGCGCCACGCTTTCGGCATGGAGCCGCGAAAACAGTTCGAGTCCGATGCGTTTGCGGAGGCCTATCTTCTTTCTCATATTTATTTTACGGAGTCGGGTATGCGCGGGCATATCCCGCGCGGTTACAATATTTTCGGTTGTTCTTCCGCCTCAGGCCGCCGGATGATCGCTCCCGCAGCCCGCTTCGGCGCGGATTCCTGTGTCCGCTCCCTTTGCCGGAAAGGCAGCCTGCACGTGCAGCGGCACGCCGCCGCACGTGCAGTTTCGGTCGTGTTCCGAAACTGCGCAGGGAGGCTACTCTTCTTCCGGTTCTTCGGGGTCGCCGGGAATCGGCTCCGGATCGGTTTCCGTGAGCTCGACCCGCATGTCGGGACCTATGTAATCGCCTTCGAACCAGCCTCCGGCAGGTTTTCCCAGAGGATTCTGCACGAACGTTACCTCGACGGATTCCGGTGCATAGCAGCCGTTCTGTGCCCCGTCGATATCCCGGAATTCCACCGTCCCGGTAAAGCTTTTATCGAGAAAATAGTACAGCTCGGCGTTTTCGAAGGCGAACAGCCCCTGCTCGTCCGTCAGTTTTTCGGCCTCGTCCATTACCCGCACGCTGATGCCGGGAATCGGCTTGCCTGCCCGGTCGGTAACCTTGCCTTTCAGCGAAAAGGTCGCATAGGGCGTTCCGTATGCGCACATGCCGCCCGCATCTTCGCAGCTCGTACTCGCTGCGGCGAATCCCAGAAGCGACAGAATCCAGAGAATCAGTTTGTTTTTCATAACGGTAAAGGTTTTGGTCGGTCTTTTTAGAATTGGAGGCAGAGAAACGACAGGGGGAAAAGGAAAATCGTTACGCATGCGACTCTTTCGGGCCGGGTGCGTTTCTCGCTGCGGGGCCGCCCGCATGCGGCGGGTGCTATTTTCCCTGATCGTCGGGTGTGATTTCTGTCATCACGACGGCGATGCCGTCCGCCGCATAGTCGCCGCCCGAGTTTCTGCGAAGGACGACTTCGGCCTGCGTATCGACGAACGAACCGTTCTCTTCGCCGTCGATGTCTTCGAAATAGAGGATTTTGCGCAACTCTTCCGGTGCGCTTGAAAAGGATTCGGATACGATATCGAAACGCCCCTCGCCGTCGGTAAGGGTTGAGGCTGTGTCGTTGTCCGCGCGCACCTGAATGCCCGGAACGGGTTGCCCGGAGGTGTCGGTTACCTTGCCTTTGGCCGAGAAGGTCACGTACGGCACTCCGTACATATCGACGCTCTCTTCGCAGTTCGTGCAGGCTGCTGCCAGCCCCAGCAGGGAGAGTGCTCTCCAGATCAGGTTGGTTTTCATCGGAACAAGTGTTGGTTTGCGATTCAAATATAGACAATTCCGGCTTGAATAACAAGAAAAAAGTCGAAAATAGCGAAAAAAGACGGCGGGTCCGGTGTCCGGGTCGGGAAAAGACTCTGCCCGGCCGCCCGCTTCCGTGCGGTGTGGCGGAGCGTGGGACTCCCTGCCGCCGCTCTCCGCCGCCGATTGTCTCCAATTTGGAATTTTATGTATATCTTTGTGGCTCCGGCACGAACCGGCTGTGTAGGATAATTCAGTAAAACGACGATATTTCATGGCATTACAATGCGGCATCGTGGGCCTGCCCAACGTGGGCAAATCGACCCTCTTCAACTGCCTGTCGAACGCTAAGGCGCAGGCGGCGAACTTTCCATTCTGTACGATCGAACCCAACGTGGGCGTGATTACCGTGCCCGACGAGCGGCTGATCCGTCTGGCGGAGATCGACAATCCGAAGCGGGTCGTTCCGACGACCATCGAGATCGTCGATATCGCCGGTCTGGTCAAAGGGGCCTCGAAGGGCGAGGGACTGGGCAACAAGTTCCTGGCCAACATCCGCAACACCAACGCCATCATCCACGTGCTCCGCTGCTTCGAGAACGACAACATTACCCACGTGGACGGCTCGATCGACCCCGTGCGCGACAAGGGGATCATCGATACCGAATTGCAGCTTAAAGACCTCGAAACCATCGAGAACCGCCTGGCCAAGACCCAGAAGCAGGCCCAGGTCGGCGGCGACAAGCAGGCCAAGCGGGCCGTCGAGATCCTGTTGCAGTACAAGTCCGTGCTGGAGCAGGGGCTGAGCGCGCGTACCGTCGTGCTCGAAAAGGAGGACCGCAAGCTGGTCGCGGACCTGAACCTGCTGACCGACAAGCCGGTGCTCTATGTCTGCAACGTCGATGAGAAGAGCGCCGTCGCCGGAAACGAGCATACCCGTGCGGTCGAGGCGGCGATCGCCGACGAACATGCCGGGATGCTGATCGTCGCGGCGGCCACGGAGGCCGACATCGCCGAACTCGAGGAGTACGACGAGCGGCAAATGTTCCTGGAGGAGATCGGTCTGAAGGAGTCGGGCGTGGCCCGTCTGATCAAGGCGGCCTATGCGCTGCTGGATCTCCAGACCTTCTTTACCACCGGTGCCGACGAGACCCGTGCCTGGACCTTCCGCCGGGGGATGAAGGCGCCCCAGACGGCGGGTGTCATCCACACCGACTTCGAGCGCGGCTTCATCCGTGCCGAGGTCATCAAGTACGACGACTACGTGGCGCTCGGTTCGGAGCGCGCCTGCCGCGACCAGGGCAAGATCGGCGTGGAGGGTAAGGAGTACGTGGTGCAGGACGGCGACATCATGCACTTCCTCTTCAACGTATAGTACGGGAGCGCGCCTTGCGGAGAGCGAAGCCCGGGGCATAGTTGCTTCCGGCGGACGGCTCGGCCGGTCGGGGCGGAAAGAGCGATTTTTTTGATTGAAAAATACGATTTTATGAAAAGTTACGGAAAATACTTGATTCTCGGGGCGGCCGTCGTGCTGAGCGCCTGGCTGCTGGCGAAGGCTTACACCTACAAGTACCACGCGCAGGAGACGATCGTGGTCACGGGACTGGGCGAGACGGAGTTCGTTTCCGACCTGATCGTCTGGAACGGAGTCATCGCCGCCGAGTCGCAGAACGTCGAGGCGGGGTATGCCCGTCTGGAGCAGAGCAAGCGGAAGGTGTGCGACTACCTGCTGGCGAAGGGGATTCCGGCCGAAGCGGTCGTCTTCCAGTTCGTGAACGTCGATAAGCAGTTCGAGTCGGTCTATACCGCCAACGGAAACTGGGCGGGCCAGCGCTTTACGGGCTACCGCCTGACGCAGGGCTTCACGATCGAGTCGAAGGAGGTGGAGGCCGTCGAGAACGTGTCGCGCGACATTTCGTCGCTGATCGCCCAGGGGGTCTCCATCGAAGCGAGGCACCCCGACTACTACTACACGCAGCTCGACGACGTGAAACTTTCGCTCATCGAGAAGGCCTCGGCCGATGCGCGCGAGCGGGCGCAGAAGATCGCCGCCAACGCCGGCGCGAAGATCGGCCGGGTCGCTTCGGCCCGCATGGGCGTTTTCCAGATTACGGGAGCCAACACCAACGAGGAGTTCTCGGCGGGCGGTTCGTTCAACACCGCGAGCCGGCAGAAGAAGGCCCGCATCACGATGCGTGTCGAGTACCGCATCCGGTAGGATTGCTGACGATAAAATTTCCAACGACAGAATTATGAAAAGGGAAAGACCTGTACGGGTGCGTTTCGCCCCCAGTCCGACGGGCCCGCTGCATATCGGCGGTGTCCGCACGGCGCTTTATAACTATCTGTTCGCCCGCCAGCACGGGGGAACGATGATTCTCCGCATCGAGGATACCGACTCGCAGCGTTTCGTGCCGGGAGCCGAGGAGTATATCCTCGAATCGCTGGCCTGGTGCGGCATCGAGATCGACGAAGGGGTCGGTCAGGGCGGTCCGCATGCGCCCTACCGCCAGAGCGAGCGGCGGGAGATCTACCTGCAATACGCCCGCCGGCTGGTCGATGCGGGCTGGGCCTACTACGCCTTCGATACGGCCGAGGAGCTGGACGCGCTGCGCAAGGAGTACGAGCAGCGGGGCGAGACCTTCGCCTATAACTATTCGGTGCGTGAGAAGCTGCCCACCTCGCTCTCGCTCCCGCGCGAGGAGGTCGAGGCCCGCATGGCGCGCGGCGACCAGTGGGTCGTGCGCTTCAAGATGCCCGAGAACGAGGTGGTCGAGATGGACGACCTGATCCGCGGCCATGTCTCGGTCAATACCTCGACGCTCGACGACAAGGTGCTCTACAAGTCGGCCGACGCGCTGCCCACCTACCACCTGGCCAACATCGTCGATGACCGCCTGATGGAGGTCTCGCACGTGATCCGGGGCGAGGAGTGGCTGCCCTCGCTGCCGCTCCACTACCTGCTCTACCGCGCTTTCGGCTGGAGCGACGTGCAGCCCGAGTTCGCCCACCTGCCGCTGCTGCTCAAGCCTACGGGCGGCGGCAAGCTCTCGAAGCGCGACGGCGACAAGATGGGCTTCCCCGTCTTCCCGCTCTTCTGGACCTCGCCCGCGACGGGCGAGACGGCGCACGGCTACCGCGAGGACGGCTACCTGCCGCAGGCTTTCGTCAATATGCTGGCCTTGCTGGGGTGGAATCCCGGTACGGAGCAGGAGATTTTCTCGATGGAGGAGCTGATCGGGGCCTTTTCGCTCGAACGTGTCTCGAAGTCAGGCGCACGCTTCCAGCCCGAAAAGGCCAAGTGGTTCAACGCCCAGTACATGCACCGCATGAGCGACAGCGAGCTGGCGGCGATCTACCAGCCTGTGCTGCGCGAGCACGGCATCGAGGTGTCGGACGAGCTGGCCGGCCGCGCTGCCGGGATCATGAAGGAGCGGGCGACGCTGACCACCGACCTGTGGGGGCTGACCTCCTTCTTCTTCGTGGCTCCGACCGAGTATGAGGAGAAGCAGACCAAGAAATATTGGAAGGGCGACAATCCGGCGATGCTTGCCGAGCTGCGCGAGGTGCTGGCGGGGATCGACGACTTCTCGCTGGAGAACACCGAACGGATCGTCCACGCCTGGATTCAGGAGCGGGGGTATTCGATGGGACAGGTCATGAATACGCTCCGCCTGGCACTGGTCGGCGCGGGCAAGGGTCCCGGCATGTACGACATCACGGCCTTCATCGGCCGGGAGGAGACCTTGCGCCGCATCGACGCGCTGCTCCGCAACGTGAAACCGATCGAATAATGGAAATCGAACAGCATATCTGGGGCGTGACCCCCGAGGGCGAAGCCGTCGTGATCTACACGATGCGCAGCGCGGCGGGTGCCGAGGTGCGTCTGTGCAACATCGGCGCGTCGGTCGTGTCGGTCCGGGTGCCCGATCGCGACGGACGGCTGGCCGACGTGGCGCTGGGCTACCGCGACTTTGCCGACTATTTCGGCGATCCCTGTTCGTGCGGCAAGATCATCGGCCGGACGACCGGCTGCATCTCCTACGGCCGCATGACCATCGACGCAGAGGAGTTCCGGCTCGACTGCAATGCGATGGCCGGCCACTGCGACGGCGGTGCGAAGGGGTTCGCCAACCGCCTTTGGGAGTGCCGTGTGGAGACCGACCGGGTGGTCATGGCGCTTTGTTCGGAGGAGGGCGACCAGGGGTATCCCGGCACGCTTCGTGCGGAGGTCGCTTTCGATTTCGACGAGGAGCATGCGCTGGAGATTACCTATGCGGCGCAGGCCGACCGGAAGACTCCCGTCGATCTGAGCCACCGGATTTTCTGGAACCTCGGCGGGGAGGCTGCCGGTTCGGTAATCGGCCACGAGCTGCGGCTCGAAGCCGCGCGGCTGGTCGAGTGCGACGAGCGGACGATCCCGACGGGACGGCTGCTCGACGAGGCGGACGATTTCTCCGCGTGGCGTCCGCTGGCGGAGGAGACGACCCCCGAAGCGCTGATGCGCCTGCGCGGGGACGAGACTTTCGCGCTGACTCAGTGGCGGCGCAACATCCTCGCCCGGGTGGGCGAACTGCGCGATCCGAAGTCGGGCCGCCGGCTGGAGATCCTCTCCTCGCAACCCTGTGCGACGCTCTGCCGGGGCGGCCGGCTGGGGGGCGGATCGCCCGTCGGCAAGTCGGGCGCGCGCTATGCTGATTTCGACGGCGCGGCGCTGGTATGCAGCGGCTATCCGGATGCGGTCAATCGGCCGGAGTTCCCCTCGTCGCTGCTGGAGGCCGGGGCTATCTACCGTCAGAAGACGGTGTACCGCTTCGGAACCTTCTGAGGCGGAAGGGTTCGGCTATGGGATATTTTGCGGCGCTGCCCTGCGGGCGGTGCCGCTGTTTTTGCCGGGCGGAGTGTCTCGCCTGCTGCTGGGACGGCAGGGCAGGGAGGCGTGCAGCCCGTTTTTCGCTACAAACTTCTTCCCGAAGCGATAACTTCCGGTTTTTTGCCTGCTTTCGGCTCCGTCTTAGATGCTCCCGCCCGGCATAATCAAGCGATTGCTTGCTTCTGCGCTCGACTTTTCGTATCTTTGAGATTGCCCGGAGATATTTATTTGGGCATAAGCGATTTAGAAGAAAAACGTCTGAAAGAAGGCAACGGATAAGTAGATTGCAATGTTTGAGAATCGCTCTGTTTTATCTATGCGTTCAAATAACTCGGATACAAAAATAACATATAAATTTTATTCCGGCAAACTACTTACATACTTTCACAAAGACGACACGAAACACCATTTCGTGTCGTCTTGTATCCGGTATTTATGATACCATTCGGTTCCTGAATTCCTTAGGCGTACAGCCTTCCTGCCGTTTGAAGAAGCGGACGA
>JAIEHQ010000046.1 GCA_029065825.1 Alistipes sp. | reverse complement strand
CGAACGAGATGCCGTCCATCATCTCCATCGTGGCCTCCTGACGACGGGGGTTATCGCCGTAGATGGCCTTGGTGCTCTCGATCGCCATCAGGTAGTCGGGATTCGAGGTCAGGTTCTGGAGGTAGCTCTTGTAGGTGTTGATCGTCGTGTTGAAATCCTCCTGCGTGAAGCGGGGATTCGTGAAGCTCAGGTAGATCAGCTGGAGCAGCGTCTCCATGTCCTTGGGCGAGCAGCTTCCCTGCATGCCGTTGGTGTAGTTGTCGATGCTCATGCCCAGGCCGACGTTCTTGCCGGCGAGCTTCTTGTTCAGGTCGGTCGCCGAGAAGTTCGCGATACCCGACATGCTGACGATGCTCGGGAGCATCTCCGCTGCGAATACCTGGTCGTCGGGGAGCAGTGCCGTGCCGCCGTCGCTCTTGATGCGGACGAGCACCTCGTCGGCCTTGAACTGGGTCGGTTTCACGACGATTCTGGTGCCGTTCTTGAGTGTCCACTCGATAGCGCCCATCTCCTCGTTGAAGACCGTCTTCTTGACGGGCGAGCCTTTCAGCTTGGTTTTGGCGGGGATCAGCGGTTCGTCCGATACGTTGTCCTCGTAAGCCTCGACTTCGGCAGCCATCGCCTCGGCGCGGATGGCGAGCACCTCGGCCTCGGTGGGCACGGCCAGGCCCTCCTTCAGGGGCACGTCGATCGTGATGACCTGATTCTGGGGCAGAACCAGATTCTGCGCCCAGGCGTTCACGTCGTTGAGCGAGATGAGCTGCAGCAGCTCGGTGGTCATCTTGTACTCGGTCTCGGCATCGGGCATCGGCATGTTCTTGCGGTATGCCATCAGATAGATGTTCGTGTACTCCTCGTTGGTCCGGTCGTTGCGGTTGGCATAGATGGTCTCGGTCTGACGGAGCAGCTCGGCCTGGGCACGCTCGAACTCACCCTGCGTGAAGCCGTAGCGACGCATCTTCTCCATCTCGGTCACGAGGGCCTTGTAGCCGTTCAGCAGCTCGCCGTCGCGGGTCTGCACCGCCCACATGACCAGGTCCTGCGTGGGGTTCATGCCGATCAGGTCGCCGATCTGCATGGCACCACCCAGGAACGGAGCCTCGGGCTGGCGGGCGATCTCGTTGATGCGCATGCTCTCCATGAGCGATACGTAGGTGTCGAGGATGTCGAACATCTGGCGAATTACCAGGTTGTTCTGCTGGAACGGAACCGCGGGGCGCTTGATGAACAGCCGCACGACGGAACCCGAATTTTCGGGATCGGCGAAGATGCTGACGATCGGCTCCTCATTGGCCGGAACGGGGTAGAACTCCTTCTGGGGCGCATCGGCCGGCGAGGCGGGGATGTCGCTCATCAGCTCCTTGATTTTGGACTCGATGGCATCCACGTCGATGTCGCCGACGATGATGATCGCCTGATACTCGGGGCGGTACCACGTCTTGTAGAAGTCGCGGATCTCATCGTACGAGAAGCTCTTCAGTCCCTCCAGGTAGCCGATCACGTTGCGCTCCTCGTATTTCGAGCCTTTGTTGAGCGCCTTGTTGCGTGCGGTCATGCCGCGGAACATGGCGCCGTCGCGGGTGCGCAGCTCCTCCATGATCACGCCGCGCTCGTTGTCGATCTCCTCGGGCAGCAGGCTGATCGACTGCGACCAGTCGTGCAGCACCAGCAGGGCGGTATCGACTACGCCCGGGTTGATGGTGGGCACGTTGGTCAGGTTGTAGCAGGTGATGTCGTGCATGGTGAAGGCATTCACGTCGGCACCGAACTTGACGCCGTTTCTCTCGAGCGCCTCGATCATCGTTTTGCCGGGCAGGTTTTCCGTACCGTTGAAGGCCATGTGCTCGAGGAAGTGCGCCAGACCCTGCTGCGCGTCGTTCTCCTGGATGGCACCGACGTTGTGCAGGATGTAGAAGCTGGCTTGCTCCTTGGGTTTTTCGTTGTGACGCAGGTAGTACGTCATGCCGTTGGCGAGTCTGCCGACGCGCACCGCCTTGTCGGCGGGGATCGGCTCCATCGGGTTCGGCTGTGCCGCCGCGCGCATCAGTGACGCGAGGGCGACGACTAATAGAATGAACCTTTTCATAATAATAAAATTAGTGATTGGTTGTTGAATGAGTTGTTCTTGTTATTCTTGCGGAGTCTGCTCCGCCCGGTATTCGATGATGTCGCCGGGCTGGCAGTCCAGTTCGCGGCAGATGGCTTCGAGCGTCGAGAAACGGACCGCTTTGGCCTTGCCGTTTTTCAGGATCGAAAGATTCGCCGGGGTAATGTCCACCCGTTCGGCCAGTTCGCCGAGCGACATTTTGCGCTTAGCCATCATGACATCGATATTGATGATTATTGCCATAAGCCCCCCCCCGAATATATGTCGTTGTATATAAACATGTTGTCGTGTGTTAAATCGTGAATCTCTGCTCCTCGCTCAGCCGGCTCCCGATCGAGAAGACCTCGGCCGAGAAGAGCACCAGGATGGCCATGACCAGATTCCAGTAGTTGAGCGGGAACGAGGTCGCCACTTCGAGCGTGCTTCCTTCGAGCAGGATCTGGGCCGTCCGGTTGTGGATGAAAGCTCCGGTCGCGAGGCATACCTCGGCGAAGATCAGCAGGAATCCGACGGTGCGGGTGTAGGTTATGATTCTGTTGGGCAGCGGCTGTTCGTCGCGCACCGATTTGCGCAGTATGTTGATGGTCAGCGCCAGCAGGATGAGCAGCGCGCACTTGGCCAGCAGCGCGGGAAGGAAGAAGAGCAGCGTGCAGCCGTCCATGCGAGCGAGTCGTGCGACGCAGGCGGGATCGCTTCCGTCGGAGGTCGTTACCAGAAGTTTCGCTTCCGTATAGGCCGCCTCGATCCGAATGTCCGGATGGGATGTTGCGACGGGGACCATCTCCCGCATGTCGTTCGCCAGCTCCGCCCCCACGAAGTAGGTCTGCTGGTGAACGCCCTGATTCTTCAGCATCTGGATGTCTTTGATGCCGGCCCGACTCCCCGCGGCCCATCCCGACGAGATGTCGGGGACGAGCGTCAGCACGAAGCCTGCCGCCAGGACCAGAAAGTAAAAAATGTAGATGACCAGCAGGCGGCGGCGCAGGGACTTCTTTTGCTTAGCTTCCATGTTTCGAGTGCTTAATTCGCGACAAAGATAACGATTAAATCATGAAAAACAAATATTATTTATCGTTTTGCGATAATTTTTCTTGACAAATCTTTTCTCTTTTCCGCTTATTTGCAACGGATCGGGGCGAGGCGGACCTCTTTTTTCCGGGCGCGGCGGAAAAGGAGGCGGGGCTTGAAAGGACTGCGCGGGCGGAGTTCGTGAAATAATCGCTATTTTTGCGGCGAGGTCCGTTCCGGTGCGGTGCTGCCGTGTCCGGGGCGGGTCCGGATGAGCGGAAGTGTTTTCAATTATTAAATATGTATATGGCGGAAAAGACGAGTTATGATTTCGAGGTAACGCCCCAGGAGGTCGATTTCACGTTACGCATGACGGTGCCCTCCCTGGTCGGCGCGGTCCTCGACACGGCGGGTGTCGATGCCCGGCGCAAAGGGTTCGGAATAGACGAGCTGAACAAGGACAACGTGTCGTGGGTGCTCTCGCGGATGGCGCTCGAGATCGACGAGCGGCCCCGGCAATACGCTCCCTACCGGATCGAAACATGGGTCAATGAGTTCAACAGGATGCTTACCACCCGCAACTTCATGCTGCTCGATGCGGACGGCCGGCCGTTCGGCCGCGCCGTGACGCAGTGGTGCGTCATCGACCTGGAGGCCCGGCGGGCGATCGACCTGACGGCCCTGGCGGCCATGTGCGCCGACAAGATCGTCGATGCCCCCTCGCCGATGGAGAAGCCGCGCAAGCTGGCGGCGATCGTTCCCTCCGACAGTAGGGAGCACCGGGTGGTTTACAGCGACATAGACTTCAACCGCCATGTCAATACGCTGCGCTATGTCGGCATGATGTTCGACATGCTGCCTTTCGAACGCCATCTCGCGGCGCGCCCCATGCGGTTCGATATCCACTTCCTGCACGAGTGCAGCTACGGCCAGCTGCTCGGCGTGGGCTGCGAGGAGCGCGGAGCGGAGACGCTCTTCGAGATCTCCTGCGAGGGGCGGGCCGCGGTGCGCGCGGCGCTGGCCTGGAGGTAGGGCGCTCGGCGGATTTTTCGCCCCGTCGCTCCGTTTCGGGCGGATATAATGCGCCGGAAACGTGTTTTTGCAAAAAATTGCCTATATTTGCACCAATAAACCTATAAACAACAGAGGTATGAAGTTTTTTATCCGTATCGCGCTGTTGGCTTCCATGCTGGTTAGCCTGCTCTCGGCGCATGCACAAACCCAAACCGTAGCTTGGGAAAGCTCCGTGAAGGAGCTTGGCGGCTCGAGCTATGAAATTCAATTCAAAGGTAAGATTCTGCCCGGATGGCATACCTACGACCTCCATTCGGATGTCTCTTCGACGCTCGTGGAGTTCGAGGAGCCGGCAGGTCTCGTACTCGACGGCGAGCCTTACGAGGTCAATGCTTCGCAGCGCGAGTACGACGACATCTTTGAGGTGGAGATCGGCACCTATTTCGACGAGATCGTCCTCGGCCAGAAAGTAACCCTCGAAGGGGAGGGCGGCGTGCTGAAAGGCAACATCAACTGGCGTGCCTGCGAGGAGAACAACTGCAACTCGCCGGAGGACTGGGAGTTCGAGGTGGTGATCGGCAACCCCGATGCCGCACCCGCCGTCGTGGAGGCGGCCGATGAGGTCGAGCCGGAGCGCGAGAACGGCGGCAAGTCGATCTGGAGCCTGATCATCGAGGCGATCATCTGGGGCTTCGCCGCGCTGGTTACCCCCTGCGTCTTCCCGATGATCCCGATGACCGTTTCGTTCTTCATGAAGGGCAGCGGTTCGCCTGCCGCAGGCCGTTTCAAGGCTGCCATGTACGGTTTCTTCATCGTGATGCTCTATACGCTGCCGATCGCAGCCATCATCCTGATTACGCGTCTTGTCGGCGGCGATGCCGTGACGGCCGACATCTTCAACTGGCTGGCTACGCACTGGCTGCCCAACCTGATCTTCTTCGTCGTCTTCATGGTCTTCGCCGCTTCGTTCTTCGGTGCGTTCGAGATCACGCTCCCGAGCTGGATGGTCAATAAGAGCGACCAGAATGCGGACAAGGGCGGTCTGGTCGGCATCTTCTTCATGGCGCTGACCCTGGTGCTCGTATCGTTCTCCTGCACCGGCCCGATCGTGGGTTCCGTGCTCATCAAGTCCACCGCGGGCGAGTTCTGGGAGCCTATCGTGACGATGCTGGCCTTCTCGATGGCCTTCGCGCTGCCCTTTACCGTCTTCGCGTTCTTCCCCTCGCTGCTGAAGAACCTGCCCAAGAGCGGCGGCTGGCTCGGCTCGGTCAAGGTGGTCCTCGGCTTCATCGAGGTCGCCCTGGGCTTCAAGTTCCTCAGCATGGCCGACCAGACCTACCACTGGGGACTGCTCGACCGCGAGATCTACCTGGCGATCTGGATCGTGGTCTTCACGCTGCTGGGTCTCTACCTGCTCGGCAAGCTGCGTTTTGCGCACGATGACGAACTCAAGCACGTGACCGTTACCCGTCTGGCGCTGTCGATCGTTTCGCTGTCGTTCGCAGTATATATGGTCCCCGGTATGTTCGGTGCCCCGCTGAAGGGTCTCTCGGGCTACCTGCCCCCGCTGCACACCCAGGACTTCGTGATCAATCCGGACGCAGTGGCTGCCGCACCCGTTGCGGGCAACACCGCTGCCGCCGAGAAGATCAAGTACGCCGACATTTTGCACTGGCCCTATGAGCTGAACGGTTACTTCGACATGGCCCAGGCCGAAGAGGTGGCCAAAGCCGCAGGCAAACCGCTGTTCGTCGATATTACCGGCATCAGCTGCGTGAACTGCCGCGAGATGGAGGCCCGCGTATGGAGCGATCCGCGCGTGCAGCAGATCCTGCGCGAGGAGTATGTGCTCGTGGCGCTCTACACCGACGACAAGACCAAGGTCGAGAAGAGCGAGTGGATTACCACCGAGGGCGGCAAGGTGCTCAAGGATATCGGCCGCATCAACTCCTACATTGCCCAGACCCGTTTCGGCGTGAACGGCCAGCCCAACTACCTGCTGCTCGACAACGAGGGTAACCAGCTGGTGCCGATGCGCGCCTACAACCTCGATGTCGATGCTTACATTGACTTCCTGAAGAGAGGTGTGGAGGAGTATAAGAAGCTGAAATAAAACGAAATCGCCGGCTGGGATGAAAATTTGTATCCTGGGGCCTGCGCATCCGTATCGAGGAGGACTCGCGTCGATCATGCAGATCATGGCGCGGGTCTTCCTGCATCGGGGCGATCGGGTCGAGATCAAAACCTTCACGGTGCAGTACCCCCGTTTCCTTTTTCCGGGCAAGAGCCAGACGGTTACCGACCCGGCTCCCGAGGATCTGCGCATCGTGCGTTGCGTCAATACGGTCAATCCCTTCAACTGGATCGCGGTGGGGCGGAAGATCCGGCGCGAAGCGCCCGATTTCGTGCTGTTGAAGTACTGGACTCCCTTTATGGCCCCCTGTTTCGGGACGATCGCGCGCATCGCCCGCCGCAACGGGAGGACCCGTATTCTCTGTCAGATCGACAACGTCGAACCGCACGAGCATCATTGGGTCGATCGTCCGCTGAACCGCTATTTTCTCGGTGCGGTGGACGGGTTCATCTACATGTCGGACCAGGTGCGCGGCGAACTGCGGCGCTATACGCAGGTGCCGGCGCTCTTCTCGCCTCATCCGCTTTTCGATAACTTCGGGGAGAAGGTCGGACGTGCGGAGGCGTGCGGGCGGCTGGGGCTGGATCCCGCGATGCGCTACGCCCTCTTCTTCGGCCTGGTCCGCGATTACAAGGGACTCGATCTGCTGCTCGATGCCTGGATGCGTCTCAAGCGCGAGGGCGGGGCGGAGGGCCGCCGGCTGATCGTCGCGGGCGAGTTCTACGTGCCGAAAGAGAAGTACCTGCGCCAGATCGCCGATAACGGCCTGCAGGAGGATGTGGTGCTGCACGACCGTTTTATCGACGACGCTTCGGTCCGCTACTACTTCTCGGCAGCCGACTTTCTGATTCTGCCTTACCGGACCGCGACGCAGAGCGGCGTGACGCAGATCGCCTACCATTTCGACCTGCCGATGGTCGTGACGGAGGTGGGCGGACTGCCCGAGATCGTTCCCGACGGCCGGGTGGGGTTCGTCTGCGCTCCCGAGGAGCGCGAGATCGCGCGGGCCGTTTCCGATATCTGGGACGAGGAGCTGCTCGCCGAGTTTCGGGAGAACATGCGGGAGGAGAAAAAACGGTTCTCCTGGGAACGTATGTGCGACCGGATCGTCAAGCTCTACCGCTTGGTTTGCGACAGTTGCGGGTAGGGGAATCCCTGTGCGATAAAACGAAAATCGGCGGCCGAAATGTTTCGGTCGCCGATTTTCGTTCTGCCCGCAACTCTTCGCAAACAGGGGTTGCGCGGATTTTCTTCGACTACTCCTCAGTCTCCTCCGGGAGCTTGAATTCGGTAAATCCCGCTCCGACCAGAATGTTGAACCAGGAAAAAACCTTTTTCATGTCGGAGACGTGCACCCGCTCGCGGTCGTACTCGGGAAGCACCTCGGCGAAATAGGCCTTGAGTGCCTCGGGCGACTCCTTGTGGCTGATCGCCTCCTTGCCGCCGGTGTGGGCGTAGATTTTCGAGAACACCTCGGCCAGGGGAATGTCGTCTCCCTCCGTGAAGATCGAGATTTCGGTCAGCGCGCTTACCTTCGAATTGCTCGCCGCATTCATCCGCTTGCCGTCGAGGAGCGATTCGACGATCACGCCGCGCGTCGATTGCGCTACGTATTTGTAAAGTCCCGGTTGGCCGGAGATGGCCAGTATTTCCTTCAGTTCCATAATATTATTGCTTATTTTAATTGAATGTTCGTTTGCTCATGGTTGATAGACCGTGTAGCTTCTGGGCGTGGTCGCTGTCGTCAATCCGTATTCGTTGGTCGCCACGATGCTCCAATAGACCGTGCATCCCGGATTCTGCCGGGGCAGGGTGGCGGTGTAGAATATCGTGGCATCGGTCGCGTCGTAATAGCGGATCGAGGAGCTTTGCTGCTTGGTCTGTTCGTTGCCGTTGTCGTCGGTCCACACTACGTCGTATTTTACCTGCACGTAGAAGTCGCCGTACCGGTTGCGGACGTTGGCCTGGACGGTAACCTTCTCGGTCGAGGGCACGCGTCCCTCGGGAGTCGAGAGTTCGTCGCCGACCAGCGGATAGGTGTAGTACTCCGGGCCGATCTCCTTCTCCCAACTGCAGGAGCCGAGGAGCAGCGTGCTGCAAGCCAGCAGCAGGAATAACTTTTTTGCGCTCATGAGGTTTGCGGACATGATCTTTTTCCGTGGCGGTTAGTCTCTGGTCAGATGAACATCCAGCTGGGGGTAGGGGAAGCGGACGCCCTTTTGCGGAAGGATCTTGTAGAAGCGCTCGTTCATGGCGAAAAAGAGGTCCCAGTAGTCGGCGTTGGAGCACCAGGCACGCACGCTCAGATTGACCGAGGCTTCGGCCAGGGCGGCGACGTGCACCGCCGGTGCGGGGTCGCGCATCACGCGGGTGTCCTGGGCGAGCAGCTCGAGGATTGCGGCGCGCGCCGTCTCCACGTCGTCGCCGTAGGAGATGCTGACCGTCCAATCGACGCGCCGCAGGGGCGAGAGCGAGTAGTTGTCGATGATGGAGGTGGCGATCGAGCTGTTGGGGATGAAGATTACCTGCCGGTCGGCGGTCGTGATGCGGGTCGAGAAGAGCATGATCTCCTCGACGGTACCCGACTGTCCCTGCGCCGAGATGAAGTCGCCGACCCGGTAGGGCTTGAGCAGCAGGATCATCACGCCGCCCGCGAAGTTCTGGAGCGTGCCGCTCAGGGCCATGCCGACGGCCAGTCCGGCCGATGCCAGCAGTGCGACGATCGAGGTGGTGTTCACGCCGAGCACCTGGACGATGAAGAGGAAGAGCAGGATGTAGCAGACGACTTTGACCAGGTTGCGCAGGAACGTCTGCAGCGACCGATCGACCGCACGCCGCTCGAATGCCGCTGCGAGCAGTTTGAGGATGCGTTTTATCAGCCAGCGGCCGGCCATGTAGATCGCCAGGGCGAGCACCAGCTTCAGTACGACCCAGATGCTTTGCGACACCAGGTCGGTCAGCACCTTCTGGTAGTCCATGTGGATGAACTTATCGACCGTCTCGGCGAATTTCGCCTTCTGGACGCTGTCGGGCAGGATCAGTTTTTCGGTCTGTTCCGTTGCAGTCAGGAGAAACCGCATGAAGAGAGTTTGCATGTATTCGGTTTTTTGGTTTTGTACGGCGACAAATTTAGTTAAAAAACGACGATTCGCAACCATTCGCTCCCCGGCACGCCCTTTTTTCACTACTTTTGCGGGGAGTTTTTCCGGTGTGGAGAGACGAAAAAATTCATGCGACGTTTTTTTCTTTGCCTGCTGCTTTGGCTCGGCGCGGCGGCCTGCCGCTCCGGGCGGCCTGCGCCGGAGGGCGGGGCGGATGCCGCTTCCCCTGTCCGGGACTCTGCGCCGGCGGTTTCCGCCGGGGAGCGGTCCGGTTATCTCAAGGAGCATTTCTGGGACGGGTTCGATTTTGCGGATACGCTTCGCGGCGCTGCGGGCGATGCGCCAGGGCTGCTGCGTGCCGTGCGCGACTATGTGGCGCTCTGCTCCTCGCCCGAGGATCCGGCGGCGATGGCCCGCCTGATGGAGCGGGCCTCGGGGTCGAAGGCGATGCTGCTCTGTTTCGCCTCCCTGTGCGAAAGAATCCTCTACGATCCCAATTCGCCGCTGCGCAGCGACGAACTCTATGCGCCCGTACTGGAGGCGCTCGTGCGCAGCCCGCTGCTCGACAGGTGGGAGAAGATGGCTCCGGAGCACGATCTGCGGTTGATCCGCAGGAACCGGCGGGGCACCGCTGCGGCCGATTTCCGCTACATGGAGCTTTCGGGACGCTGCGGCAGGCTGTACGACCTGCGTGCCGATTTCACGCTGCTGTTCTTCAACAACCCCGACTGCGGCATGTGCGCTCGGCTTCGGGAGGAACTGCTCGCCTCGCCGCTCATCGGACGGCTCGTGCGTGCGGGGAGGCTCGCCGTGCTCGCGCTCTATCCCGATGCGGACCTCGGGGCGTGGCGTGCCCATGCCGGGCAGATGCCCCGGGAGTGGGTGTACGGCTGCGACCCTGCGCAGGCGATCGCCGGGGAGGAGCTGTACGACCTGCGGGCGATCCCCTCGCTCTACCTGCTCGATGGAGAGAAGCGTGTTCTGCTCAAGGATGTCTTCTCGGTATCCGAAGTCGAACACGCGCTGCGGGAGGCGCTTGGGCCGCAGATATAGTTTTTGCTGATCGGTGTATTTGAATAACTGATCGCGATCGTGCCGCGGATCGGCGGAAATTATCTATCTTTGCGTAACGAAGAAGATCACATAACCTTTAATAAACAGACAGATTATGGCAAAAAAATGGCGTTGTACCGTATGCGGGTACATTCATGAAGGTCCCGAGGCACCCGAGCAGTGCCCGATGTGCAAGGTGGGCAAGGATAAGTTCGTCGAAGTCGAAGAGAAGAGCGGCAACCTGGATTTCGTGACCGAGCACAAGCTGGGCGACGGCCGGGGTGCCAGCCCCGAATTGTGGGAGGGGCTGAACAACCACTTCATGGGCGAGTGCTCCGAGGTGGGACAGTATCTGGCGATGGCCCGTCAGGCCGATCGCGAGGGTTATCCCGAGATCGCCGAGGCTTTCAAGCGTTATGCGTGGGAGGAGGCCGAGCACGCTTCGAAGTTCGCCGAGCTGATCGGCGATATCGTCTGGGACACCAAGACCAACCTCTACAAGCGGATGAATGCCGAGTGCGGTGCCTGCGAGGACAAGATGCGTCTGGCCCGTCTGGCCAAGGAGCAGAATCTGGATGCCGTACACGACACCGTGCACGAGATGGCCAAGGACGAGGCGCGTCACGGCTCCGGTTTCCAGGGTCTCTACAAGCGCTACTTCGAGAAATAGCGCCGGACCTTTCCGCAGCGGAAAAAACGGGGTTCCTTTTCAGGACCCCCCCCCAATAGATCGGTAGTGTGAAATATTGCAAACAATTGATTATTAGTGTATTTTGCAATGCTATTCTATTGAGGCTTTTGCCGGGAACGGCGAGATAATGTGAAAATAAACGAGGTTTCGGTTTCCAAATCGTTACCTCGTTTATTTTGCTTTGTATTGCTTTATATTATTGATATTCATAATCTTGCGTTGGTATTCGTCTTGACATTCGACTCTGCCGGAATTAAATTTGTCCCACGAAAAAGCAGAGTGTATGCGCAGTACATTCAAAGTGCTCTTTTATCTGAAAAGAGACAAAAACAAAGTCCAAAAAGTCGTTCCCGTCATGGGCCGCATTACGGTCAACGGAAGTATCGCCCAGTTCAGTGCGAAGATCTCCGTACCGCCCGAATTATGGGAT
>JAIEHQ010000045.1 GCA_029065825.1 Alistipes sp. | reverse complement strand
TTTGAGCGGAAAACGAGACTCGAACTCGCGACCCCAACCTTGGCAAGGTTGTGCTCTACCAACTGAGCTATTTCCGCAATCGTTGTATTTCGGAGTGCAAATATAGGCGGTTTTTTCTTACATGCAAAATTTTTCTGCATTTTTTTCAAAAAAATCCACAACACCGGCCTCACAACGCCCCCTACAGCGAAAGAAAAGGCCGTCGCCCGAAGACGACGGCCCCTGAATCCCAGCGCCGGATCAGGCCCACATGGGCTTGAGCACCCCGAAGAGCAGGCAGGCGATCAGGAAGGTCACGACGATATTCCATGCCTGAGCCGTCAGGAAGGCGGCCATCACATTGCGGTTCTCCTTCGAGACGATCTCCTTGAGGCGCGTATCCAGGCCGATGCAGACGAAAGCCAGCGAGAAAAAGACGGTCGAGAACATCTTCGCCGCCCCCGGTTCGAGCAGCTTGCCCCTCGCATCGGGCACGAAGAATCCGCCCGACTGACAAAGGCTGAAGAGGAGCGATGCGGCCACGAAGCCGAGGATGAACTTGGGGAACTTCTCCCACACGATCCCGAGCGAAGGACGGCGCTCGCCCTCCCCGCCCTCGCTGCGGGTCGAGAGGTAGAGGGCGATGAAAAAGGCCACCACGCCGATCAGCACGTTCTGCGCCGCCTTGATGATGACGGCATGCTGGTTGGCCGTCTCGCCCACGATCGTACTCGAAGCCGCCACGCCCGAGGTGGTGTCGATCGTTCCGCCGATCCACGCTCCGGCCACCTCCTGCACCGTCTGCGGATCGTCGAACAGCAGCGGCAGCACCTGTCCGGCCAGCCAGGGCATCAGGTAGATCATCGGCACCACGACGATCAGCACCAGCGAGACGATATAGGAGAGCTTGCGGTCGTCGCCGCCGGCCACGCGGGCCGCCGTGATGCAGGCCGACACGCCGCATATCGACACGCCGCTCGAAAGAATCATCGCCGACCTCCGATCGACCTTCATGCGCCGCGCCGTCCAGTAGGCGAAAAACCAGACGACAGCCACCACCAGACAGGCCTGCACCAGTCCGAAGATACCCGAACGCATCACGTCGCTGAAGAGGATGGTCGCACCGAGGCAGACCACACCGATCTTGATGAAGAACTCGCCCTGCACGGCCGGCTTCATCCACTCGGGAAGCCGCCACACGTTGCGCACGAGCAGACCCAGCAGCACCGAGAAGAAGACCGACTCGAATCCGTAATAGGAGACGGCCGGGATCTTGGCGATCATCTGCGCCACCAGCGAAAGCAGGAAAACCGCCGCCAGCGACGGGAACAGCCCCTTCATCGGGCGGCGCAGCATCGCCATGCCGGCATAAAGCACCGCCAGCACGATGACCAGCAGCGCGCCGATATTCCCCCACGCCGCACCGGTGGCGAGCGTCGCAGGGACCGCAGGCAGCCGGCCGGGCACCAGGGCGGCCAACAGCAGCAGGGGGATCGAAACCCAAACGACCACCCAATCCTCCGTACGGAGTCCTTCGCAAAACTTCTTCATATCCAAATCGTATTTTTCGTTGTTTTCCATCCGCCGTCCGCCCGCTCAGCCGCCGGCGCTCCGCGCCGCGCAACCGGGAAGGGGGTACGACGGTTCAAAGATGGGCCATTTTCGCCGGATTTTCTTACGCATAAATACCCAATTTTCGCAAAACAGCTCCCCGGCCGGTCCCGCAGGCCGCGCATGCGCAGAGAGATTGCTGCAAATTCGAATAGTTTTGCGTATCTTTGTGCATCATATCATCCGCATGAAATTTACACTGCAACATAAGGATCCCGCCTCGCGGGCCCGCGCCGGGGAGATCGTGACCGACCACGGCACGATCCGCACCCCGATCTTCATGCCCGTCGGCACGGCGGCCACCGTCAAGGGCATCTTCCACCGCGACGTGCGCGACGAGGCACGGGCGCAGATCATCCTGGCCAACACCTACCACCTCTACCTGCGACCCGGCATGGAGATCATCGAGCGGGCGGGCGGTGTGCACCGCTTCTCGACCTGGGAGGGACCGATGCTTACCGACAGCGGCGGCTTCCAGGTCTTCTCGCTCTCCGGCTGCCGCAAGCTCAAGGAGGAGGGATGCCACTTCCGGTCGCACATCGACGGCTCGCGCCACCTCTTCACGCCCGAAAGCGTGATCGACACCGAGCGCACGATCGGTGCCGACATCATGATGGCCTTCGACGAGTGCCCCCCGGGCGACGCTCCCCGCGAATACGCCGCCAAATCGCTCGGCCTGACCCAGCGGTGGCTCGACCGCTGCTTCGACCGCTACGCGCAGACCGCACCCAAATACGGACACTACCAGTCGCTTTTCCCGATCGTACAGGGGTGCACCTACCCCGACCTGCGGGCGCAGGCCGCGGAGCACGTCAAGCAATACGATGCCGACGGCTACGCCATCGGCGGCCTGGCCGTCGGCGAGCCGACCGAGGTCATGTACGAGATGATCGAAGTGGTCGATGCCATCCTTCCCGAAGACCGGCCCCGCTACCTGATGGGGGTGGGCACACCGGCCAACATCCTCGAAGCGATCGCCCGGGGAGTCGATATGTTCGACTGCGTGATGCCCACGCGCAACGGCCGCAACGGCCAGCTCTTCACGTGGGAGGGAACCATCAACATCCGCAACAAGAAATGGGAGGCCGACTTCTCGCCGATCGACCCCGAGGGCACGGCTTTCGTCGATCGGGTCTATACGAAAGCCTACCTCCACCATCTGGTCGTCTGCCAGGAGATGCTCGGCGCGCAGATCGCCTCGCTGCACAACATCGCTTTCTACCTGCGGCTCGTGGCCGAGGCGCGCCGCCACATCGAGGCGGGCGACTTCGCCCGCTGGAAGGAGCAGGCCGTGGCCAAACTCGGACGCAGAATCTAATCCGCACCGACCGATGAAACGCAGACTCTCCGGCATCCGGTTCCCGGGTTTCAAGATCCTCGACCGCTACATACTCGGCAAGTTCCTGAGCACCTACTTCTTCGCCATCGCGATGATCATCGTCATCGTGGTGATCTTCGACTACGTGGAGAAGATCGACAACTTCACGGAGACGAAGGCCCCGCTCAAGGCGATCCTGCTCGATTACTATCTGAACTTCATCCCCTTCTTCATCAATCAGTTCAGCGGTCTGTTCACCTTCATCGCCGTAATCTTCTTCACCTCGAAGATGGCCTACCAGACCGAGATCGTCGCCATGCTCTCGGGCGGCATGAGCTTCCGCCGCCTGATGTGGCCCTACTTCCTGGGAGCACTCATCATCTCGTCGATCTCGCTGTCGCTCAACCTATGGCTCATCCCCGTCTCGCAACGGCGCAGCATCACCTTCGAGAACCGCTACATTCCCAAGAAAGCGCGCTTCAAGTACGACCGCCATATCTACCGCCAGATCGAGCCGGGCATCTTCGCCTACGTGCGCGACTACTCGAAGGAGTCGGGCAAAGCCAGCTTCTTCGCACTGGAGCACTACGATGCCGGCACGATGAGCGCCTCGCTCGAAGCGGCCGACGTGACCTTCAACCCCGACACGAAGCGGTGGTCGGCCCTCCGCTACACCACCCGCATGTTCGACTCGCTCGGCGTGGAAACCTTCGCGCAACACCGCAACCTCGACACGCTCATCAACCTCGAAGTGAGCGAACTGGGACGCATCGACCAGCTCATCAAGACGATGAATATCGTCGAGCTGAACCGGTTCCTCGATCAGCAGCACCACAAAGGCTCCGATTCGATCAGCCTGATCGAGGTCGAACGCCACTCGCGTTTCGCCTACCCGGTCGGCACCTTCATCCTGACGCTCATCGGTGTCTCGCTCTCCTCGCGCAAGGTGCGCGGCGGCACAGGACTCCACATCGGCATCGGCATCGCGCTCTGCTTCTCCTACATCCTCTTCATCCGCTTCTTCGAGGAGTTCGCCAAAAGCGGCACGCTGCCGCCGGGTCCGGCCGTCTGGATCCCCAACCTGCTCTACCTGATCATCGCCGTATATCTCTACCGGAAAGCTCCGAAATAGCAAGACAACCATGCAATTAGACCGAATAATCCGCAAAGTGCGCTCCGACGAGCGCATCTCCCCCGCCGAAGCGCTCGCACTCTGGCACGAAGCTCCCCTCTGGCTGCTGGGCGAGCTGGCTGCCGGACGCAAGGAGCGCATCAGCGGCGACAAGGTGTTCTACAACCGCAACTTCCACATCGAACCGACGAACCTCTGCGTCTTCAACTGCGAGTTCTGCTCCTACCGCCGCCCGAAGGGCAGCCCCGAGGCGTGGGACTATTCGATGGAGGAGATCGAGGAGATCGCCCGCTCCCGCGCGGGACAGGGCATGACCGAGGTGCATATCGTCGGAGGCGTCCACCCCGAGCACGGGCTGGAGTACTACCTGGATATGATCCGCCGCGTGAAGGCGATCCTCCCCGAGGCGGCCGTGAAAGCCTTCACGGCCATCGAGCTGAGCTACATGATCCGCCGCGCGGGGCTGAGCGTCGAGGAGGGGCTGAAGCGCCTGCGCGAAGCGGGCATGGAGGCCATTCCGGGCGGCGGTGCCGAGATCTTCGACGAGGAGCTGCGCGCCCGCATCTGCCCCGACAAGGGTTCGACGGCCGAATGGTTCGCCGTGCACGACGCGGCCCACCGCCTCGGCATCCCGACCAACGCCACGATCCTCTACGGCCACATCGAAACCCTCGAACAGCGCATCGACCACCTCGACCGGCTGCGCCGCCAGCAGGACCTGACGGGCGGTTTCAACGCCTTCATCCCGCTCAAATACCGCAACGCGGGCAACCGCATGTCGCAGATCGGCGAGGTCTCCGTGACCAAAGACCTGCGCATGCTGGCCATGAGCCGGATCTATCTGGACAACATCCCCCACATCAAGGCCTACTGGGTCATGTACGGCAAGACCACCGCCGAGCTGGCCCTCGCCTTCGGTGCCGACGACATCGACGGCACGATCGACGACACGACCCGCATCTACTCGATGGCCGGTGCCGACGACCGGCGCCCCGCGATGACTACCGAGCAGATGCGCCGCCTGGTCGCTGCGGCCGGCTACCGGGCCGTCGAACGCGACACCTTCTACAACGAACTCCACAACGACTGAACACCATGCCGAAACAACCGAAAAAAAGCCGATCCGAACTGCTGAAAAATCCCCTGGCCAAACACGCCCTGATCATCGTATGCCTGCTGGCGGCACTCGGCATCGCGACCCACGTGCTGCTGCTGCTCGGCACGCGCCACAGCGCACTCCGCACCGTGCCCGACCTGACGGGCATCCCGATCGACGAAGCCCGCGCACGGGCCCGTCGCGAGAAACTCGAGATCGTGATCAACGACTCGCTCTTCGTGCCCGCCTACGAGGGGGGCGTGGTGCTCGACCAGCTGCCCCACGAGGGGGTGGGCGTGAAGCCCGGACGCACGGTCTATGTCACGATCAACTCCTTCCGTCAGAAGATGGTGCCCGTTCCCTACGTGGCGGGGCGGTCGCTGCGCCAGGCCAAAAACATGCTCGAAGTGGCGGGGCTGGGGATCGAACGGCTGATCTACCGTCCCGATCTGGCGACCAACTACGTGCTCGAACAGCACGTCGGCGGCAAGAAGATGACTCCGCAGAGCCGCGTCGAAGCCGAGATGGGTTCGGGCGTGACGCTCTACGTGGGCGAAAGCGGCGCGGTCACGACCGTCTCGCCGAAGACCGTCGGTCTCACGCTCGAACAGGCGCGGGGCCGTCTGTGGGAGCAGGGACTCAACGTCGGACGCATTACCTACGACGAGGGGATCGACCTGCTCGACCGCAAGAAGGCGCTCGTATCCCGGCAAACGCCCCAGCCCGGAACTGCGGTCCGGCTGGGCACCGAAGCGACCCTCCACCTGACGCTGGACCGCAAGCAGGTCGATCAGCGCAGCGGCGAGGCCGACCGGCAGATGGAGGCCGCCGCCGACCGGCTGCGCCGCGACCGCGAAGCGGAAGCCGAGCTGGAGCTGCGCAGCCGCCTCGACAGCCTCTCCGTCCGCTCCGACGAACGGTCGTCCGAAACGGAACCCGTATTCGACGACGGACTCTTCGCCGATACGGACGAAGCCGACGAATTTTTCGACTAAACGCCACCCGACGACCATGAGCGACGACATCCGCAACGCATCCCTTACCGCCGCCGGCGACGATCCGATCGAGGAGCAGGACGAGCTGTTCGAACACTACAGCATCACGGCCGACCGGGGACAAAGTCCCATCCGGCTCGACAAGTTCCTGACGATCCACATGGAGCGCTGCTCGCGCAACCGCATCCAGACCGCGGCCGACGCGGGCAACATCCTCGTGAACGGCACGCCGGCCAAATCGAGCTACAAAGTCAAGCCGGGCGACCGCATCGCGCTGGTCATGCCCTACCCCAAGCGCGAGATCGAGATCCTGCCCGAGAACATACCGCTCGAAATACCCTACGAGGACGACGACCTGCTGCTGGTAAACAAGCCGGCCGGACTGGTGGTCCACCCAGGCCACGGCAACTACTCCGGAACGCTCGTGAACGCGCTGACCTACCACCTGCAGAACCTCCCCCTGTTCCAGGAGGGCGACATGCGGGCCGGACTGGTCCACCGCATCGACAAGGACACCTCGGGACTGCTGGTAGTGGCCAAGAACGAGCGGGCCCACGCCCGGCTGGCCAAGCAGTTCTTCGACCACACGATCACGCGCCGCTACGTGGCGCTCGTGTGGGGCAACTTCGACCAGGACGAGGGCACCATCACGGGCAACATCGGCCGCAGCCCCAAGGACCGCCAGAAAATGTGGGTCTTCGAGGACGGATCGGACGGCAAACACGCCGTGACCCACTACCGGGTGCTGAAGCGCTACGGCTACGTGACGCTCGTGGAGTGCCGCCTCGAAACGGGACGCACGCACCAGATCCGCGTCCACATGCAGTGGCAGGGCCATCCCCTCTTCGGCGACGCCCGCTACGGCGGCGACCGCATCCTGAAGGGCACCACCTTCAACAAATACAAGCAGTTCGTCGAGAACTGCTTCGCCCTGCTGCCGCGTCAGGCGCTCCATGCCCGCAGCCTCGGCTTCGTCCACCCGACCACCGGGCAGGAGATCCGCTTCGAGAGCGAGCTGCCGGACGACTTCCGTACGGTGCTTGCCAAATGGGATGCCTACACCGCGGCCAACCGGGCCGCAACCGAAGAGGAGTGATCCGCCTCCCCGAAACCGACCGAAAAGCTACGCAAGAAATTAAGAAACGACACTCTCCGCCATGCTGCTCCACGAAAAACTCCGCTCCCGCCGCCTGATCCTGGCCTCGCAGTCGCCGCGCCGCCGCGAACTGCTCGCCGCCAGCGGCCTCCCCTTCGAAACGGCCCCCCGCTACGAATGCGAGGAGATTTATCCCCCGACGCTTCCCGCCGCCCGGGTGCCCCGCTACCTCTCGCAGCTCAAGAGCCGCGCCTATCCCGATGCGCTCGCTCCCGGCGACCTGCTGCTGACGGCCGACACGGTCGTCCTGCTCGACGGCGAGATCCTCGGCAAACCCCGCGACCGCGCGGAGGCCGTCCGCATGCTGCAACGCCTCTCCGGACGCAGCCACACGGTCGTAACGGGCGTGACGCTCCGCTCGGCCGAGCGGCAGCGCAGCTTCTCGGTCCGCAGCCAGGTCCGGTTCCGTGCGCTCCGCGAGGAAGAGATACGCTACTACGTCGATACCTTCCGCCCGCTGGACAAGGCCGGAAGCTACGGCATCCAGGAATGGATCGGCTATGCGGCGATCGAACGGATCAGCGGCTCGTTCTTCAACGTGATGGGTCTTCCGATCCAGCGCGTCTATACCGAACTCGAAAAATTCATCGGCTGAGCCGACACTCCTGCGGCCGCCGCAGGAACCGACGCACGAAAACACACGAACAAACCAATAGAAAAACTATGAAAAGACTCTCACTGATCGTCCTGCTGGCCTTCGCCTCCTGGCTCCCCGCCGCAGCCGACGAGGGCATGTGGCTCCCGAGCCTCATCGCCCAGCGCATCGACGACATGCGCGCCAAAGGTTTTCAGCTCACGGCCGAAGACATCTACAGCATCAACCGCGCCTCGCTCAAGGATGCCGTCGTGCTCTTCGACGACGGCTGCACCGGCGAACTGGTCTCGGCCGAAGGACTGCTCATCACCAACCACCACTGCGGCTACGATGCCATCCAGCGC
>JAIEHQ010000044.1 GCA_029065825.1 Alistipes sp. | reverse complement strand
TTTTCGCTCTCAAATTTCGGTCGATCTTATTATACGGACAAAGATAAGCAAATAATGACGAGGTGCGGACGGGGTGGGTTGTTTTCCGCAGTTCGGTAACGGTGCGGTGCGGATGCCGGAGTTGTACGAAATGTATGGGGATCGGGAGCGACGGGCCGATAAAGCGGGGCGGAGTCGGCCGTTTGAAAAAAATATCGTACCTTAGCATGAGAAAAATCGAAAAACGGCGATTGCTTATGAAAAGATGGATGATTGGTCTGGCGCTGCTGGCCGGAGTCGTGCCGGCGGCGGCGCAGGACGATGCGACGGCCGCAAGCGGTCGGGAGATCTCGCAGCTGGCCCCCGAGATCGTGGCGGCGAGCGGCGAGCGGATGGAGTGGCTCTCCTCTTTCGGCGGAGTTTCGTTCGAGGGGCTTTTCCGGGTGCGCATGGTCCGGGTGCCCGCCGACCAGGCACCCCGTATCGTTTACGATACCCGGGGTGTTTATGACAGCGGTTTCAAGTATAAGATCGATAAGAACAAGACGCTGGTCGTTTCGGAGCGGATCGGCAACCGGGAAAAGTCCGCCACCGAAGTGACGGTCTATTACCACACGCTCGACGAGATCCGTATCCGGGGTGCCGAGGTGTCGTTCGACGAGCCGATAGAGGGTTCGGTCGTGCGCTGCAGCGTTGCCGGCGGCGCTCTTCTGCGTGCCGCCTTCGATGCGAAAGACCTCGCGCTGGAGCTTACGGGCCGCAGCGTGGCGGTGCTCTCGGGAGCGGTCCGTTACGGCGACTTCGCCGTCTCGACCGGCCGGGTCGATGCTTCCCTCGCGCAGATCATGTCGCTGCGGATCGCGGTCTCCGGCAAGGCCGAGGCGACGATCGCGGCACCCGAGCGTCTGGAGGCCTCGTTCGCGACGAAGGGGCGGCTCGTCTGTGTGGGGCGGCCCGAGCTGCTGCATCTGTCGAACGCCCTGATCGGCGGAGAGATCGTATTCGAAGAGAAGTAAACGGACTTCGGGTTCATGACGACTTTCCTCCAAGAGGTCGCTGCCGATCTCTACGATCGTTACGGCGAGGAGATCTCCTCGCTGCATCTGCTCTTTCCCTCGCGCCGCGCCCGGGTCTTCTTCATCGACGCGCTCTCCCGCGTGGCCGCCCGTCCTTTGTGGCAGCCTCGCTGGACCACCGTCGATGAGTTGATGGCGGAGGCTTCGGGATTGCGGGCGGGCGACAGGATCCGGCTCATTACCGAGCTGTATAAGATCTATTCGCGGTTCCACACCGAGTCGTTCGACAAGTTCTACTTCTGGGGCGAACTGCTGCTGACCGATTTCGATACGATCGACAAGTACCGCATCGATGCCGGCATGCTGTTCCGCAACCTGGCCGACATCAAGGAGATGGAGGCCGACATATCGTACCTTACCCCCGAACAGCTGAAGATCGTCGCTTTCTGGGCCAACTTCCGCGACGAGGAGGCGCTGTCGCAGGAAAAGCGCCGCTTCCTGGCCGTCTGGCAAACGCTGGGACCCGTTTACCGGCAGTTCCGGGAGCGGCTTTCCGAACTGGGCATGGCCTATACGGGTATGGTGCACCGCACGGCTGCGGAGCGGCTGCGGAGCGGGGAGTTCGCCTTCGATGACGGGCGGCGTTTCGCCGCGATCGGGTTCAATGCCCTCTCGGAGTGCGAAAAGGAGCTTTTCAAACATCTCGCCTCGGCCGCAGGCGCCGAATTTTACTGGGATTACGACGACTATTACAAGGAGCGGACCGAGCAGGAGGCGGGCATGTTCGTTCGGGACAATCTGATCCGCTTCCCGGTGCGCGGCCGGATAACGCACGATCATTTCCGCGAGCCGAAGCGGTTCGAGGTGGTCTCGACCGTTTCTAACGTCGTGCAGTGCAAGCATGTCGCGAAGATTCTGCGCGACCTGGCTGCCGAGCAGGGACCTTTGGGCAAGGAGACGGCCATCGTGCTGACCGACGAGGAGCTGCTCACGCCTCTGCTGCATGCGCTGCCTGCCGAACTGGGCAAGATCAACGTGACGATGGGTTACCCCCTGAAGCGGAGTCTGGTCTATTCGTTCGTCGAGCGGCTCATCGAGCTGCAGCATCATGCCCGGGAGAAGCAGGGAGCGGAACTTTTTTATCATGCCGATGTGTCGGGGCTGCTCGCACATCCCTACATGATGGGCGAGGACGAAGCCGCCAATGCGCGGATGCTGGAGGAGATCGTGCGCAGCCGGCGGATCATGGTCGAAGGCGGAACGCTGCGCCATTCGCAGCTGTCGTGCGCGATTTTCCGCCGAGTCCGGGGCTGGCGCTCCCTTTCGGACTACCTGGTCGGGGCGGTCTCGCAGGTTCACCGCAGTTTGTCGGACGATGACTCCGCGCGTCGTCGGACCGAGTTTCTCGCAGTGGTTGCCGAGGAGCTGACCAAGTTGCGCAATTCGCTGGAGGAGTGCGATCTGGACCTGTCCGAGTCGATTTACACCTCGCTGCTGCGCCGCCACCTGCAGACGCTGCGGATTCCTTACGAGGGCGAACCCCTCGAAGGGATTCAGGTCATGGGTATCCTCGAAACCCGCAATCTCGATTTCCGCAACGTACTGTTGCTTTCGATGAACGACGACAATTTTCCGGGGAGTGTTGTTTCGGGCAACTCGTTCGTTCCCTATAATCTGCGGGCGGCCTATGCGCTGCCTACGCCCGAACACCACGAGGGAGTCTATGCCTACTATTTCTATCGGCTGGTGCAGCGTGCCGAGTATGTCTCGCTGATATATTGCGCCCATGCCGACGAGAAGAGCACCGGCGAGCCGAGCCGCTACATACGGCAGCTGGCCTACGAGTCGCCCTTCGAACTATCCTACCGTGAGGTCGGCATCGATGTCAATCGTGCGGAGTCGGTGCCGATCGAGGTGCCGAAAACGGGGGCGGTGGCCGAAAAACTGGCCCGGTTCGTTGCGGAGGAGTCGCCTGCGGCGCTGTCGCCGACGGCATTTTTCCGTTATGTCGCCTGTCCGCTTCGGTTCTACTTCCACTCGCTGGCCCGCCTCAAGGCCGACGATGAGATCGCCGAGGAGGTCGATGCCCCGATGTTCGGCACGATCCTGCATGCGGCCATGCAGCGACTGTACGCCCCGCTGGTCGGGCAGCCCGATCCGGGCGAGAAGTTGCGGGCGCTCGTCCGTTCGGACGAGGTAATGCGGGCCGTGGTGGATGCGATCAACGAGAACTACCTGCAGGATCCCGCTGCGGAGCAGGATAGTTACAGCGGCAACCTGCTGCTGGTGCGGGACATAGTGGTCCGGTACCTGCGCAACGGCATTCTTCCCTACGATGCGGCGCACGATCGCTTTACGGTCGAGGGGCTGGAGCGGCGGATCGGGTACGAGTTCGCATTCGAGAGCGGCGGCCGCCGGCTGCGGGTGCTGTTCGAAGGAATCGCCGACCGCATCGACCGGCTGCCCGACGGAGCGCTGCGGGTGGTGGACTACAAGACGGGCGAACCTCATCTGGAGTTCAGAGGCGTTGCGGCGCTTTTCGAGGGGGAGGCGAAGCAGCGGCAGGCCAACATCCTGCAGACGCTGCTCTATGCGATGATGCTTGCCGGCTCCTGCGCGAGCGATACCGAGCCGGCGCTCTACTATGTTCGGGCGATGAACCGGCCGGACTATTCGCCGCAGTTGATCGACCGCGAGCGCGGGCGCACGGGCGGACGTTACTCGGAGTATCGCGAGGAGTTCGAGACGATGCTCCGGCGCACCCTTGCCGAACTTTTCGACCCGACGGTTCCTTTCCGTCAGTGCGACGATGCGGAGCATACCTGCCGTTATTGCGACTTCCGGGAGATCTGCCGCCGCTGATTGCTGCCGGAGGGGAACTCTTCGCTTTTATGGACAAGGGTTACTATGGCTGCGACTATTCCGTTCCCGAAAAGAAAAAGTGGGTATCCTGCTTGCAGGGCGGTGCGAGGCATTCGTGCGCTCCACGGCCTCGGGGCGGATCTGCGTGTCGGCTGGGGTAGGCTGGATAATCGCTCGGCGAGGGTGGTATAAAGAAAGATCCCGGCTTTAGGCCAGGATCAGTTTTTCGAGTTCGAGCATCTGCTGTTGGAACGCCTTGTCGGTTTCGATCTGGTTCGACACGGCCTTGCAGGAGTGGAGTACCGTCGCATGGTTGCGCTTTCCGATCGCCGCGCCGATCGCGATCAGCGGCGACTTGGTGTGCTGTTTGGCCAAATACATGGCTATCTGCCGGGCCTGGGCTACCTTGCGGGTTCGCTCCGGAGAGTTGAGCCGCTCGGCATCTATGTCGAAGTATTCGCACACCACGCGGATGATCTGTTCGATCGTGATCTCCTTCTGGAACACCTGTACGTAGATCTTCAGAATCTCCCGCGCCAGGGCCGGCGTGATCTTGCGCCCCAGGTAGGAGGG